>JAAYDS010000229.1 GCA_012729155.1 Chloroflexota bacterium
ACAGCCATGGACTCCTCCACTGGCGATCCGTAATCATGAGTGGGCGAAACAGGGCTCGAACCCGTGACCTCTTCCTTGTAAGGGAAGCGCTCTCCCAGCTGAGCTATTCGCCCAAGGCGCAGACAGTTCTGCCCGCTGGCCGAGTGTACCACAGGGGCAGGGGGCCGTCAAAGGATGCAGCCGCCGGGCAGCGGACTGCGTGCCCAAGGGTGGCGGCGCCTACATCACCTCTGGAGCAGACATACCCATGATGCGCAATGTTCGCCTGAGCACCAGCCGCGCCGCGTCGACAAGCTTGAGCCGCGCAAGCGTCAAATCCTGCTCCTCAGCCTCAGAGCTCACGACGCGGCAATCGCGGTAGAACGCATGAAAGGCCGCTGCCAGATCATAGGCATAATAGGTTAGATGATGCGGCGCCAGCTGCTCGGCGGCCAGGCGCACAACCTCGGGCAGGCGCAGCATCTGGCGGATCAGGCCCTGCTCCGCCGGGTGTGTCAATAGCATGACGTCGCCGTCTTTATGCGGCGCGTCACCTGCGTGTCTAAGAATGGAACAAATGCGGGCATGCGCGTACTGGATATAGTAGACGGGGTTCTCGTCCGATTGCTCTTTGGCCAGGTCGATGTCGAACTCCATCTGGCTATCGGCCGAGCGCGAGAGCAAAAAGTAGCGCATGGCATCGGCGCCCACTTCATCGAGCACCTCACGCAGGGTGATCATATCGCCTGTACGTTTGGATAGACGCACCACCTCGCCGCCCCGCTTCAGAGTGACGAGCTGGTAGAGTATGATCCCGAGCCGACGAGGGTCAAGCCCCAGAGCCTGCATCATGTAGCGCATGCGCGGCACGTGCCCTTGATGGTCAGCGCCCCACACATCGATAACGCGGTCGAACCCGCGCTCGCTGAACTTGTTGTAGTGATAGGCAATGTCAGATGCAAAGTAGCCCGGCGTCCCATCAGATCGGACCACCACTTCGTCTTTCTCGCCGCCCAGCGCCGTGGCCTTGAACCACACCGCCCCATCGTGCAGGTCGAGGTGCCCCCCTTGCCGCAAGATCGACATGATGGCCTCAAACTGGCCCTGGTCATACAGCGTCTGCTCAGAGAACCAGAGATCATAGACGATGCCCATGGCGGCGAGGTCGCTGCGAGCGCCATCGACCACCTGCGCGACGCCCAGACGCCCGATCTCGAGGAGTGCCTGATCAGCCGGCATCTCGAGCAGGCTCGTGCCACAGCGCTGCGCCAACTCTGCGCCCAGCTCGACCATATACGGGCCGTGATAGCCGTCCTCTGGCACCTGAGCTTCGTGGCCCAGCGCCTGCCGGTAGCGCGCTAGGAGTGTCTCTTGAAAGGCGCGCATTCGGCTACCGGCATCGTTAACATAGTACTCGCGCTGCACCCGATAGCCCGCATTCGACAATACGTTGGCCAACGCATCACCCAGCACCGCATTTCGTGCCGAACCCATGTGCAGCGGACCTGTCGGGTTAGCCGAGACATACTCAACCTGCATGCGTTGCCCCTGACCGACATCGGCAAGGCCAAAGCGTTCGCCTTCGGCCAGTATCGTCTCGACTTGGCGGCAAAGCCAGCCTTCATCAAGCGCGAAATTCACAAACCCGGGTGGCGCCACCTGCACACGACTAATAAAGCTCAGCTCTGGCAGCCGCTTGACCATGGCTTCCGCGATCTTGATAGGGGCCATGCGGGCCAGCCTGGCCAGCTGCATGCACACGGGCGTTGCCCAGTCGCCCATCTCGGCTTGCTTTGGTCTTTCCACAGGGATTTCGGGGATGTCAAACGCAGGCAACTCACCCTGGCGCTGGGCACGCTTGAGGGCCTTGGCAATGGCGTCACGTAAGAGAGCATCGGTCATTTGCACGCTGTTACAGCTCCAACCAGGTTTTGCCAACAGAAACGTCGACCTTGAGGGGCACAGAGAGTTGATATGCCTCTTGCATCGTTCTGGGCACCAGTTCTCGAACAGTCTCCAACTCTGATTCGGGCACCTCAAGCATCAACTCATCGTGGATCTGCACCAGTATGGCGCTCTTGAGGCTCTGCTCGTGCAGCAGCCGGTGCAGGCGAATCATGGCGATCTTGATGATGTCGGCGGCGCTGCCCTGAATGGGCATATTGACGGCGGCTCGCTCGGCAGCGCGCTTGACGTTAGGGTTGACGCCTTGCGCCATTAGCTCAGGGAAATGGCGTCTGCGGCCCAGCACCGTCTCCACATAACCCGTCTCGTTGGCTCTCCGGATCGTCTCATCCAGATAGGCTTTGACGCCGCTAAAACGCCCAAAGTAGGCGGCGATGAACTGCTCGGCCTCTGCCACCGACAGGTCGGTGCGCGCCGCCAGCCCATAGCTCGACATCCCGTACATCAGACCAAAGTTGATTGCTTTAGCAAGGCTGCGCTGAGCATAGGTCACCTCAGCCAGCGGCACGCCAAAGACAGCGGCCGCCGTGCTAGCATGCACATCTTCGTCGCGAAGAAAGGCTCCGGTCATCTCAGGGTCGCCCGAGAGATGCGCCAGGAGACGCAGCTCCACCTGTGAATAATCACAGCTCAGCAGCAGATGCCCAGGCGGCGCTACAAAGGCGCCTCGAATCTGCCGTCCCTGCTCATTGCGGACGGGTATGTTCTGCAGGTTGGGGTCGCTGGAAGATAAGCGACCCGTGCTGGTGCCCGTCTGATGAAAAGTGGTGTGCACCCGGCCCGTCTGCGGGTTGACGAGTGCCGGCAGCGCTTCGACATAGGTGCCGCGTAGTTTGTCGAGTTGTCGGTAATCAAGCAGCAACTGGGCGATAGGATGCGCCTTGCGCAGCTCCTCGAGCACGCTCACGTCGGTCGAATAGCCCGTGCGCGTACGTTTGACAACCGGCAGCTGCAGCTCTTCAAACAGCACCTCGCTCAACTGCTTGGTCGAGTTGATGTTGAACGGATGCCCGGCTGCCTCGTAGATCTGCTGCTCGAGCGCGGCCAACTGCGTCGCCATCTCGCCCGACATCTCTGTCAAGAACGCGGTGTCCACCATCATGCCGCGCATTTCCATCTCGACGAGCACGGGCATCAGCGGCATCTCGAGTTCGTCGAACAGGCGGCGTGCCACCGGCTCACGCTCCAACTCGGTCAAGAGCGCCGCGTGCAACTGATAGGTCATATCAGCGTCAGCGGCTGCATAGGGAGCCGCATCGGTCATGCGCACGCGGTCCATGGTGATCTGCTTGCTGCCGCTGCCGATCAGCTGGTTGATCGGCGTCATCTCTACGCCAAAACGCTGAAAGGCCTGCTCTTTGAGGCCGATGCCGCGGCCGCTGGGCTCGATGAGCCAGGCGGCGAGCATAGTATCAAAGTAGGGGGGCTCTACCGGCAATGCGGCCTGCGCTAGCACCTCGAGGTCGAACTTGGCATTGTGCATGACTTTGAGCAGATCGCTACGCCGAAGTGGCGGCTCTAGAGCCGCCCGCACCTTGCCCCAAGGGAGCTGGCGCTCATCGCCCAGTCTCTCATCATGCCCCACGGGGATGTAGTAACCCTTGCCAGCCTCAATCGCGAGCGAGACGCCCACCAGCTTGCAGCGCATGGTATCGACACTGTCAGTCTCGGTGTCCAGGGCCAGCACTTTGGCCGTCGACAGGCGCGCCACCAGCGCTTTGAGTTGGTCGTCGCTCGTCACCAGCTCGCACTCGGTGGGCCCGTGCACCGGCGCTGGCTCCTGCCCGACAAAAAGCCCCAGCTGCTCGGCCGCCGCGGTGCCCGGCTTGGGGATGCGGTTGAGCAGCGAGGTGAGACCCAGCTCTCGCAAAAGCGCCACCACGTCCTCGCGGGCAAAGCGGCCCCACTCGCCAGCGTCAAGATCGAGTGTCACATCCACGTCGCGCCGAATGGTGACGAGGTCCCGGCTCATGTAGGCCGAGTCGCGGCCTGCGTCGAGAGCATTGCGAAAGCGTGCCTGTGCGACCTCGTCGAGGTGCTCATAGACGCCATCGAGCGTGCCATAGGCCTGCAACAGATTGGTGGCCGTCTTGGCGCCCACACCTGACACGCCAGGGATATTGTCGGAGCTATCGCCCACGAGTGCCTTGTAGTCGATCAACTGACCAGGCGTTAAACCATAGCGCTCTTTGATCTCGTCGGGACCGCAGAGCTCCACATCGCCTACGTTGCGCTTGGGCACCAGCACATGTGTCAGGTCGGTGATCAACTGAAAGGTATCGCTGTCGCCCGTCACGATGATCACCTCGAGGCCAGCTCGCTCGGCCTGACGCGCAAGCGTGCCCAGCAGGTCATCAGCCTCAAAGCCATCACGTTCGTAGATGGGCACGCCCAGGGCGCGCGTCAACTGCTGAATGCGGTCGAATTGTACGCGCAGGTCGGCAGGCGTCTCTGCACGGGTGGCTTTATATTCGGGGTACTGTTCATGCCGAAAAGTCTTGCCCCGATCGAATGTCGCCACCACATAATCGGGCGTATAGTCAGCGATCGCCTTGAGCAGAATGTTGGCATAGCCAAGCGTTGCGTTGGTCGGCTCTCCGTTGGGCCCCGTGAGGGGCGGCAGCGCATGGTAGGCGCGATAGGCCATTGCATGGCCATCGATGAGCATCAGACGCTTGGTGGCAGCCATCATAACCTCCTCCGCGGCATTATAGCCCTAGCAGCGACACCCCGCAATTGACAGCAGCGGGGCTGTCTGCCTATCATGCAGAGGCCGC
>JAAYDS010000027.1 GCA_012729155.1 Chloroflexota bacterium
CAGAATCGCGGGGTTGCCCTCGGCCTCAGTGACGAAGAGCTGGCCTTTTATGACGCGCTGGCCGACAACGAAAGTGCCGTCGAACTGATGGGCGACGCGGTGCTCTCACAGATCGCCCGTGAGCTGGTAGAGATGCTGCGCCGCGAGGTGACGATTGACTGGACGGAGCGCGAAGCCATCAAGGCGCGGCTGCGGGTGCTGGTCAAGCGGTTGTTGCGCAAGCACAAGTACCCGCCGGACAGGCAGGAGAGGGCGACAGAGACAGTGCTGCAACAGGCCGAGGTGCTGGCGCAGGCGTGGGCGACCGTGTAAGTCGTGAGCATGACTGAGCGTAATGCGGTGATCGCCGGATGAAGGCTGTGATGGGCGCCAGGCTCTATGTGGGAATGACCGACAACGACTGGTTCCATTTCCTCGCTGAGCAGAAGCCGGACGAGGTCAACTTTTGGCGACCCGGGGGGAAGCAGAGCTTTGCCGTACTTACGCCGGGCGACCCGTTCCTCTTCAAGCTGCACAGCCCTGATGACTATATCGTGGGCGGCGGCCATTTTGTGCGCTTTAGCAGATTGCCTGTCGACCTGGCCTGGGAGGTCTTTGGGATCAAGAACGGCGCTGCGACACTGGAGGCATTCCGCAGCAAGATCCTGAGCTACCGGCGCCGCGCAGGAGATGGGTCAGCGAATCCAATGATCGGCTGTATCATCCTGACAGAGCCTTTCTTCTTCGAGCCCGAGGGGTGGTTCGTCGCACCTGAGTGGCATCGGAGCATCGTTCAGGGTAAGGGATACGACCTGAACTCTCCTGTTGGTGCGAGCTTGCTGGCTCAGGTGAGCGAGCGACTGAACTGGCGGGCGGCGGACTCCGGCATGATGGCTGAGACGGGGCCTCGATATGGCGAACCGAGCGCCTATGCCCCTCGGCTGGGCCAGGGCGGGTTCCGCGTCGCGGTCATGGAAGCCTACTATCGGCGCTGCGCCGTGACAGGCGAAAAGGTGCTAGCCGTTCTTGAGGCGTCGCACATCAAGCCCTACTCGGCCGATGGCCCTCACGCGGTGAACAACGGGATCCTGCTCCGCTCGGACATTCACCAGCTGTTTGATCGCGGCTATGCGACCATCACTGAGGACCACAAGTTCGAGGTCAGCAAGAGCGTCAAGCAAGAGTTCGACAACGGCCGCGAGTACTACCAGTACCATTGCATCGGGTTACAGGTGCTGCCAGGAGACGCGATAGAGCTGCCGTCACGCGAGTTTGTGCGCTGGCACAATGAGCATGTGTACCTGGGGTGAGGGAGGTGAGGTGATGGGCTCGTTGGCCTATGCAAGCCTGTTGTCGTTCGGAGCCATAGCCTGATCGGGCTGGGGCGAGACAAGTCCGGTCGGCCCTTTCAGGGCGTAGCGGAGGTCGTCAGTGGGCTCATCGTGTCTGGAGAACTTGTCCACTAAACTACATAGGTTGGCCCCGACATTGCGCGAGCTGCTTGGCACGCAGCGCTATGCGGTGCTGGGCACGTCAGGCGAAGAGGGCATCAGGCTGAACCTGATGGCTGTGGCAGTGACAGATGACCTGCGGTCGCTCATCATGGCTACCGAGCGAGCGACGCACAAGTACGCCAACCTGCTGGCCAATCTTCAGGTGTGTTTGCTGATGGACAACCGCGCCAATGACAGCGGCGACACGCAGTCAGCGATCGCACTAACCATCGATGGCGTAGCCGCAGAGGCGGTAGGGCCAGCACGCGTTGGGATAGAGGCCCTCTTTTTGGCCCGACACCCGCAAATGCTGTCATTTCTGCAGTCGCCGACGTGCGCACTCTTTAGGGTGAGGGTGACTCGATATGAGCTGGTGCGGCGGCTGCATGAGGTTGAAGAAGTGCAGTTGGGGTGAGCTGGGGCGTGGCGGCCGCAGTGGGCAGGGATCCGCAAATGCTGGAACGAGAGATGGAGAGGATCAGGGGGGGCGTAGATCGTTTCGCATCTTGGCCGGGAGGGGAAACCGGAAATGTTGTTGCCTGACGGCTCTTGGCAGAAGCGCTATAAGAACCGCATA
>JAAYDS010000230.1 GCA_012729155.1 Chloroflexota bacterium
GCCAGATGGCCTGTGGCATGCTGCCAGATGGGGCACGGCGCCTAGCCAAAGCGCCCGGTGATATAGTCGGCCGTCACCCGGCTGGCCGGCCGCGTGAACATGCGGTCTGTCTCGCCATACTCGATCAGCACGCCGGCGCGGTCGGCCTCGTCGAGCGAGAAAAAGGCCGTATAGTCAGACACGCGCGCGGCCTGCTGCATGTTGTGCGTCACGATGATGATGGTGTAGGCCGACGACAGCTCTTGCATCAATTGCTCGATGCGCAGGGTGGCAATGGGGTCTAGCGCCGAGGCCGGCTCGTCCATCAGGATGATGTCGGGCCGCACGGCGATGGTGCGCGCGATGCACAGCCGCTGCTGTTGCCCGCCCGAGAGCGACAGGCCGCTCTGCTGCAGCTTGTCTTTGACCTCGTCCCACAGGGCGGCCTGGTGCAGGCTCTCGTACACCAGCGCGTCCATGTCGCCTTTAAAGCCGTTGATGCGCGCGCCCCAGGCCACGTTCTCATAGATGCTCTTGGGAAAGGGGTTGGGCTTTTGAAAGACCATGCCGATGCGCTGGCGCACGCGCACAGGGTCTACCGACGGGTCGTAGATGTCGACGCCATTGAACCGCACCTGCCCCTCGGTGTGGGCGGTGGGCACCAGCTCGTTCATGCGGTTGAACGCTCGCAGCACGGTGCTCTTGCCGCAGCCCGATGGCCCGATGATGGCGGTGATCTTGTGGCGGCGGATGCGCAGCTCGACATCTTTGACGGCGCGAAAATCGCCATAGTACACGTTGAGGCCCAGCGCCTCGATGGCGTATTGGCCGTCTGCAGAGGTGGGGGTGTTGCTCATGGTCTACTTTCCACTGTAGCGGTTGCGCAGCAAGATCGCCACGGCATTGAGGCTCAACAGCATGGCCAGCAGCACCACAATGGCCGCGGCGGCGAGGTTGCGAAAGACGTCTTGTGGTCGCGACGTCCATTGATAGATCTGGATGGGCAGGGTGGTGAACTTGCTAAAGGGCCCGGTGGGGTCGACGGTGACAAAGGTCGATGCGCCCACCACCACCAGCGGCGCCGTCTCGCCCATGGCCCGCGAGATGGCCAGAATGGTGCCGGTGAGGATGCCCGGCAGCGCCGAGGGCAGCACGTGGTGCCACACCGTCTGCCAGCGGGTGGCGCCCAGCCCCAGGCTGGCCTGCCGCAGCGAGGCGGGCACGGCGCGGATCGCCTCTTGGGCGTTGATGATGATCACCGGCAGCACCAGCAGCCCCAGCGTGAGCCCTGCCGAGAGGATGGTGCGGCCGTTGGCCACGCTGCTCTCGTCGCCGGCCCCAAAGGCCACGCCGCTGGTGAGCCGCCCCAGCAGCCGCACGAACACCGCCAGCCCCAGCATGCCATAGATGATCGAGGGCACGCCAGCCAGGTTGTTGATGTTGACCTGGATGAGGCGGTTGATGGGGTGGTCGCGCGCGTACTCTTCGAGATAGATGGCCGCGCCCACGCCGATGGGAAAGGCCGCCAGCAGCGCGATGGCCACCGTCCACAGCGAGCCCAGCACGGCCGTGCGCACGCCGGCGCGCATCGGGTCGCCAGATTGCGGCGCGGTGAGAAAGCGCCCCGTGAGCCAGCTGGCCATGCGCACCTGGGCCTGCGGGTGCTCGGCGGCGGCCTGCGCCAGCACCGCGCTGCGGCTGGTCAGCGAGTCGAGCAGCGTCCATTGCGCCACCACGCTGGGCGCTACCACGCGCTCCATCACCAGGGCGCGCACCTCGCTGGCCGAGCGCTCGCTGAACGGCTTTTCGGCCTCATAGCGCCGATAGAGCCCCGCCGAGACATGCGCCTGCAGCACGGCGGCCAGCTCATCGCGGCTCAGTTCGTCGAGGGGCGCAGTGGCCAGCGTGGCGGGGTCGGCGGCGTACTCGACGGCCACCAGCCCAAAAGAGTCATTGATGATGGTGAGCAGCAGCGCCAGCAGCGCCACCATGCCCACCACCGTGGCCGCCTGAAAGGCCAGCGCCCAGGCGCGGCCCACACGGCGGCGACGGCCCATGCGTGGCTCAAAGTCGGCCGGCGTCAACGCGTCAACAGGGCGGGCGGGCGCGCGGCTCATTCGTACACCTCGCGAAAGCGCCGCACGATGCGCTGGCTGAGGATGTTCAGGCTCAACGTCATGCCAAAGAGCACCAGCCCGATGGCGAACAGGCTGTTATAGTCCAGCGAGTCATAGCTCAGGTCGCCCCCCGAGATGCGCACGATGTGCCCCGTCATCGTCTCGGCGGCGCGGAAGGGGTTGATCGTAAAGTTGGGCCCCGCGCCCGCGGCGATGGCCACGATCATCGTCTCGCCGATGGCCCGCGAGGCCGCCAGGATGAACGCCGCCGCCACCCCCGAGAGGGCCGCCGGCACCACCACCTTGATGGCCGTCTCGAGGCGTGTGGCGCCCAGGGCATAGGCCGCCTCGCGCAGCGAGCGCGGCACGGCGCTCAAGGCGTCCTCGCTCATCGAGCTCACCAGCGGGATGATCAGAATGCCGATCACCAGGCCGGCCGAGGCGGTGTTATAGATCTCGACGGTGTTCTGCCCAAAGATGGCACGCAGCAGCGGCGTCATCATGGTCAGTGCAAAGTAGCCATAGACCACCGTGGGCACGCCCGCCAGCACCTCGAGCAGCGGCTTGAGCACCTGGCGCGCCCGTGCGCCGGCGTATTCGCTGAGGTAGATGGCCACCGCCAGGCCCAGCGGTAGCGCCACCACCAGTGCGATGAGCGAGGTCATCAGCGTGGCGCTCACCAGCGACCAGATGCCGAACTTGCCGATCTGCGGGTTCCACTCTACCTTGCCCACAAACTCGCGCAGCGTCACGCGCCGTGCCTTGTACAGGTCGGCGCCGGCCCCGTGGGCCAGGGGGGTGGTGCCCTGGGCACCGCGCACCACCGTGAGGGTGCTGCCCGTCACCGCCGTCACGGTGAGCGCCTCGCTGCCCAGGCGCAGCGTCTCGCCAGGGTGCACCTCGCCGCCCGCGCGGGTGACGGTCAGCATCTCGCTGCCGGCGGCCAGGTCGGCGGTCAGCGTCTTGTTGGTCTCGACCCACTGCTGCCGCGTGAAAAAGAGCAGCGACTCGCTGCCCAGCTCGTAGACGATGCCCAGTGTGGTGAGGATCGAAAGCACGCCACACAGCAGCAGCAGCGCCTGGATGAGGCTCTCGCCCACACGGGGCCGACGCCGCAGGCCCTCTTGCGCCAGGGGGGCGTCGGGTGTGCGGGCGGCCGGCCGCGCGCTGCTCTGGGTGATCGGTTGGGTCATGGTTGCCTCGCTCTGCGCGCCAGGCAGCGGCAGACCGTCTGCCGCTGCCTGGCTGAGGATGTCTAGTTCACTGCCGCCTGCAGGGCCTCGCGCGCTCCGTCCAGGGCGGCGGCCGGCGCCGCAAAGTACCCCACGCTCTCGACCTCTTCGTTGACATAGGTCAGTACAAAGTGCAGGTAGCTGGCCACCTGCGGCTTGGCCTTGAGCACGCCCGCGTCGGCGTACATGAACAGCGGCCGCGAGAGGGGATAGCTGTTGTCATCGACGGTGGCGTTGGTAGGCGTCACGCCCTCGATGGCCAGCACGTTGAGCTGGTCGGCGTTCTCGGCATAGTAGGCGTAGCCAAAGTACCCGATGGCGTAGGGGCTGCCCAGCACGCCCTGCACCAGCACATTGTCGTCCTCGCTGAGCTGCGTGTTCGCGGCGTTGAGGTGCGGCGCCTTGTCGTCGTCGAACACCGCCTCGACAAAATAGTCAAAGGTGCCGCTGTCGGTGCCAGGGATAAAGCGCTGGATGTTCTCGGCGGGCCAGGCGGGGTTCACGTCAGACCACTGGACGGCCGCGTCAGAGAAGATGGCGGCCAGCTCGTCGATGGTGGCCGAGGCGATAAAGTCGTTCTCTTTGCTGACCACCACGGCCAGGGCGTCGGTGCCCAGGCGCAGCTCGATGGGCTCGCGCCCGATGGCCTGGCAGCTCTCGACCTCGCTGCCCTTGATGGGGCGGCTGGCGTTGGCCACGTCGGTCTCGCCCGTCACGCAAAAGCGCTCAAGCCCCGCGCCAGAGCCGATGCTGTCGATGGTGATGTTGCCGCTATAGCCCTCATCTTGAAAGCGCTCTGCCAGTCGCTCGGCCAACGGGTAAACCGTCGAGCTGCCGGCGGTGACGATGTCGCCCGTCACCTTGAGGGGGTCGGCCTCGATGCCGCCAGGGGGTTCTTCGCCCGCAGCGGCCGGCGCCGCCGCAATGGGCGCCGTGGTGGGCGTGGCGGCCGGCGCGCAGGCGGCCAGGGTGGCGGCCAGCAGCACCACGAGCGCGATGGCGGCCAGGGGACGGATCTGTCTTGAACGCATGTCGTCTTTCTCCCTTGCTCTTGATCTTTCCTTGGCCATGGTAGCAGGCGCAGGTTAGCGGCCGAGCAGCACAGGGTTAACGACATGTCAATAGATGCGGCCTGGCGGTCTGGCCGAGGGGCGACGTTCTACGCTGCGCCTGCGCGGCGCCAGGCAGATGCTCCCCCCTGGCATCTGCCCGGCCCGCGGCCGGCGCCACAGAGGCGCGGGCTAGCGCTGTTGAGCGCGGTCCTCGTCGCTGAACGAGAGGTCGCGCCTGCGGCCCGCA
>JAAYDS010000231.1 GCA_012729155.1 Chloroflexota bacterium
CCAGGGCACGGAGCTCGTCGAGGGCCAGGTAAAAGACATCGTCGGGGGCGTCGAGCGCGCCTCGGGCTGTCAGACGGCGGCCCAGCGCCAGAAACAGCTCGCGAAAAAGCCCATAGGCGTAGGTGTAGCGCGAACTGACCTGCTCTCGCAGGCTGCGAAAGCGCCGTGCCAGGCGATAGCACCCGCCCAGTCGCCAGCGTTGCCAGCGCGATAGCGGCAGCGCACGCCAGGGCACGGTGGCCGCAGCGCGCGGCTGGTGCGAGCACACCATCTGCAGGGCCAGGTCGGGGTCATCTCGCCAGGGCACGGCCGAAAAGTCATTGCCGCTGTCGCTGAGGTGGCCCAGGTCGCCCAGCAGGGCCTGCAGAGCGGTGCTCAGGGGGGCCGCGCCCGAGATGGTGGCCAGCTCGTCATAGCGCGCGGCGGCCACCTGCGCCTGTACACGCTCTGGCAACGCCCGATAGAGGGCGTGCAGACCGTCGAGCCGCGCCGCGGGGTTGAGCGCGGCCACCTCTGGCAGTCCCGCCGTCAGGTCGAGCTGTGCAGAGTCGAGCCCACAGCGCCGCAGGGCGCGGTCGAGCAGGCGCACCAGCGCGCGCTCGAGCAGCGCCACCAGGATGCTGTGGTAAGCCAGCCGCTGCGTCCGCGGGTAGAGGGCATCGTAGCGGGCCAGCAGGGCCTGCTCTGAGAGGCGCAGACGTTCGTTGGGCGTCAGGCTGCGGTCGGCGGTTGAGGCGGCCAGGTCGCGCGCCACCTGCGCAGGATAGCGCATTTTGGCCAGGGCAAAAGCCAGCAGGCGCGGCAGGGCCAGCAGTGCCCGCGGGCCAGGACGCAGCGTGGGCTGCTCGTCGCCGCCGTGGGCACTGCCCATGAGCAGCTCGAGGCCTTCGCGGGGCATGCCAAGGCGCGCAAAGATATCGCCAAAGGGGCCCATGTTAAAGTAGGCGCGATAGTAGAACGAGCGCGCCAGCCGCTCCACGGTGAGGTCGTTGGGGCCCAGCAGCTCGGTGAGCAGGCGCAGCCAGGCGCCATTGACCAGCGGCACATTGACCGACCAGACCAGCGGTTTGATGAGCCCCGGCAAGAACTCGCTCGAAATGCGGTTCGAGTAGACATCGAGGCCGGTGAGGCCGGTGATCTCGCGGAGCTGCACCCACCAGAGCGAGTGTCCGTCAAAGACCCACTCGAGATCGACAGGGTGGCCAGCGATCTGCGAGATATGTTGCGTGGTGCGGGCCACCTGCTCGGCCAGTGCGGCCGGCATGGCGGGCATGGCCGGCTGCTCAATCCAGGCGCCCCACTTGAAGACCCAGCGTTCAGGGGTGACGCCCTCTTGCAGCAACCGTTCGCCCGAGCCCGGCACGGCCTCGATGATGATCTCGTCGAGGCCGGTGAGGGGGTTGCAGCTAAAGGCCACGCCCGAGAGCTGCGGCGGAATCATCTCTTGAACGATGACGGCCATACGCACCGGCGCAGCTGCCAGGCCCTGGCGCTGCGCATAGGCCTGCACTGCGGGCGCGTCGGCCGAGGCCCACACCGCCTCGATGGCCGCCAGCAGCGCATCGAGGCCCGCCACGTCGAGCAGCGAGCGGAACTGGCCGGCGTAGGCGTGCTCGCGCTGGTCTTCGACGTCGGCCGAGGAACGCACCGCATAGCGCTGATCGGGCCTGATGACGGCGGCCAGGGCGCGCACCAGGTCAGGCTTGAGGGTGGCGTCTGCCGCGCGATGGCGTGCATGGGCCTGATAGGGGATGGCCCAGGCACGTGGCGTGGCGTGTCGGCTGCGCCGCAGCCGGTGCAGGCCCAGGGCCTTGGCGCCCACCTGCTGCGGTGTGCGGCGCGCGGCGAGATCGACCAGCAGGGACGTGGGCCTCATCGACCGCGCCCACTGCGGTTGCGCCCCTGCGAACCGTTCAGCCAGGCGTCAAAGTCGGGCGTGGGCTCGACCCAGCCGCTGCGGGCCTGCACCGTGCGGCGGTGGCGATCATCCAGCAGCCGTTTGAGGCCGCTCAACGCCAGCATGGCCACGGCTACGCCGGTGAGCGGCAGGCTGCCGCGCTCGGCCAGCGAGCCGAGCAAGATGGCGACAAAGCCGGCCGTCAACATGAACTCATAGTTGGCCCACAGGCGGTAGAGCAGGTAAAAGACGGGCACTGCGGCCAGCAGCGTGATGGGAAAGAGCACGGCCATGAACCCGCTCGCCGTGCCCAGGCCGATGCCGCCGCGAAAGCGCAGCCAGATGGGAAAGCCGTGGCCCAGCATCACCGCCAGGCCCGCCACGAGCAGCGTTACGGGGCTGCCGCCGGCGCGGAGTGCCAACAGACAGGCGGCGGCGCCTTTGAGGGCGTCGAGCAGGGCGGTGGCCACGCCGGCCAGGCGCCCAACGGTGACGGCCACGTTGCGGGCGCCCACATTGCCCTCGCCGACCTCGCGGATGCTCTGGCCGGTGACCAGGCGGGTGATGGCGTGAGCAAAGGGCAGCGAACCGAGCAGATAGCACAGCAGAGCGACGACGGCCAGCGGCATGGCGCCCCTCCCCCCAGGGACAGTGTGCACGGCCATCCAGTAACGGTAATATAGGGCAATCTCGCGCGCCTGTCTACCGTTCTGCACGGCGCGGGACGAGGAGTGGCGATGAGCGCATCGCGCATGTTCCAGGGGCTGGTGCTGGGCTGGACCGCTCTGGCCGTCATGGTGTTTGCGGTGTTGCTGCTGGTCACAGCACCCTATGGTCGGCATGCGCGGCGGGGCTGGGGCGCCGTGGTTGGCGATGGGTGGGGCTGGGTGCTGATGGAAGCGCCCGCGACGCTGTCTCTGCCGCTGTGGTTCGCGCTCAAGGGCCGGCCTGCGGCCCCCATCGACTGGGTCTGGCTGGGCATGTGGCAAAGTCACTACCTCTATCGCGCGTTGATCTACCCGGCAGTGCGTCGCTCGGCGCGGCGTCCGATGCCTCTCAGCGTGGTGACGATGGGCGCGCTGTTCAACGGTGTCAACGGCTACCTCAATGGCAGGCACCTGTTCAGCGCGACCGAGCCGTACCCGGCCACCTGGCTGAGCGATGGTCGCTTTGCCCTGGGCGCAGCGCTGTTTGTGGCGGGGCTGGCCACGCACGTCTGGGCCGATGCGCGTTTGCGCGCGTTACGAGCACGCGGCCAGAACAGCGGCTATGGCATACCGGAGGGCGGGCTGTTTCGGTGGGTGAGCTGCCCCAACTATCTGGGGGAGATCGTGGAATGGTGCGGCTGGGCGCTCGCCACCTGGTCGCTGGCGGGGCTATCGTTTGCCGTTTGGACGGCGGCCAACCTGGCGCCGAGGGCGCGGGCCCACCATCGCTGGTATCGTCAGCAGTTTGCCAACTACCCGCCCGAGCGCAGGGCGCTGCTGCCCGGCCTCTGGTAGCCTGTGGGGCTTGACACTGGGGCAGATGGCCCTATGATCAAAGATGCGTGTTATGTTGCGCGTGGGCAACAGGCGCACACCACCATCACCAAAGGACGGCAACGGTCATGGCGACAGTTCGCGAAGAGGTCAAGATCAGCCCAACCTATGCAGAGCGCATCGTCGCGCTCAAAGAGACCAAGAACCTTCACACCGACATCAAGGTGCAGCGCTTTGGGCACTTTGATACCGACGACCACGGCTATATTCCGTGGGACGAGCCGATCGAGTTCGAGCCCTACTCGGACCATCCATCGGGCGGGGTGTGGGGCCCCAGGGCCATCGGCATCAGCTTTCGGCGCTGGCTGAACGCGCACCCGGTGTACGTGCACCCCATGAGCTCGGTGGCGGGCTGCTGGGTGTACAAGGGCATCCCTGGGGTGGCCGGCTGGCGGCTGGAGCGCATGCTGCCCAACAGCAAACCGATGCCAGGCGAGGAGCGCGATGATCCGGTTGAGGAGCGCTACTTTCGCAACTGGCGGCCCGAAGACCGCCCGATCGAGTTGGTGCCCTTGATGGAAAAGTACAACATCATCTCGCCAGGCGTGGGCGCGGTGAACCACTTTGGGCCCGACATGCAGATCGGGCTCGACCTGGGCTTTGGCGGCATTTTGGCCAAGATCCGCCGCTACCGCGAGCTGAACCGGCCCACCGACACGTCGTTCTACGACGGGCACGAGGAGCTGGTGTTGGGCATCCAGGAGTGGATCGCCAAGCATGTGACAGCGGCACGCGAGCTGGCGGCCGAGGAAGAGGACGAGGGCCTGCGCGAGAACCTGCTGGCCATCGCCGACGCCAGCGAGTGGGTGATCGAGAACCCGCCGCGCACCTTCCGCGAGGCCTGCCAGTTTATCGCCTATGCGC
Organism: Chloroflexota bacterium; assembly: GCA_012729155.1. Classification (GTDB taxonomy): domain Bacteria; phylum Chloroflexota; class Anaerolineae; order UBA1429; family UBA1429; genus JAAYDS01. The sequence continues at coordinate 4,303 of JAAYDS010000231.1, forward strand.
AGAGCGTCGATCGCATGTGGGCGCTGGGCGGCGCGCTGGGCCAGCTCGACGAGCTGCTGCGCCCCTACTATGAGCAAGACCTGGCGGCGGGCATCGAGACCGACGAGTCGGTGGTCTGGCACCTGTGCAGCCTGTTCTTTAACGATCCGCACTATTCGCAGATCGGCGGGCAGGCGGCCGATGGCCACGACCTGACGAGCCCGATGTCATTCCGCATCCTCGATGCGATGCACGCGCTGCACATCCCCTCGAACATTGCCCTGCGCGTGTGGGATGGGATGGACCGCTCGCTGTTGCGCAAAGCGCTCGAGTACATGATCGAAGATGGCACCGGCGTCAGCTTTGCGCTATCGGGCGGGCTCGACAGTGGGTTCGTCAAGCTGGGGCACACCGACGGTCTGGCGCGCATGCGCGCCAAGGTGGGCTGCAACTGGACGGCGCTGCCGGGCGTCGAGTATTGCCTGCAGGATGTCACGCGGGTCGACCTGGTCAAGCCGATGCTGCTGGCCATCGATGAGGTGGCGGCCGAAGAAGCCGAGCCGAGCATGGAGGCGCTGTGGGAGCGCTATAGTCGCCTCCTGGCTGAGGTGGTGGCTATCGTCAAGCGCGGCAAAGACATCCACATGGAACGACAGGCGCGCAACTATCCCGAGATCGTGCTGAACCTGTTCTGCCATGGGCCTATCGAGCGGGGCGTGGACGCCTCGGCGGGCGGCGTAGACATCGTCGATCTGGCGATGGATGCCATCGGCCTGGCCACCACGGCAGACTCGTTTGCGGCCATCGAGCAGCGCGTGTTCAACGAGCAACGCGTCAGCTTTGGCGAGCTGGTGGGGCATCTGCGCAACAACTATGAGGGCGCCGAGCGCGTGCGCTATATGATGAATAGCATCAAGCGCTATGGCTCGGGCAACGCGCGCGCCGATGAGTGGGCCGTCAGGATTGCCGACCTGTGGACGCACCTGGTGGCCGACACGCCCACGCCGCACGGCTTTCGCACTGTGCCGGGCCTCTTTTCGCATGGGGCCACCAACACCTATGGTAAGCACCTGCCGGCCACGCCCAACGGGCGTGTTGCGGGCGAGCCGATCTCGCACAGCGCCGATCCCGATCCGGGTTTTGTGCCGGGCAGCGGCAACGCCGCTACGGCCAAGGCCAACGCGGTGGCCTCGGTGCAATCGGGCTGGGGCAACACCACGCCATTGCAGATCGAGCTTGATGAGACCCTGGTGCGCAGCCATGGCGGGCTCGAGCTGCTCGAGTCGCTGGTGTTGACGCACAACAAGCAAGGCGGCACGCTCATCAACATGAACGTGGTGTCAAAGAAGGATGTCATCGAGGCGCACGAAGACCCGATGACGCACCCCGACCTGATGATCCGCGTGACGGGATACAGCGCCTACTTCCGGACGTTGAGCAAAGAATACCGTCAGCCGATCGTGGACCGCATCCTGGCCGAGAGCTGAGCGCTGGCAGCGCCAGATGCACATCCCCGACCGTCGCGGCGGCCGGGGATGTGTCATTTCGCGATCGTCTGGCCTATACTGGCCGCATCTTTTGAGGAGCCGAGCGGATGGATCGCGTCAAGCGGGTGGTGGCGGGTACCTGGCAGGCCGTGCAGCGGAACATGCGCGGCAACGTGGCGGTGTTTGCCACCATCTTTACTCTGGGCAACTTTGGGCGGCAGATGGCCTTTCCATATCTGTCGCTGTACATCCTGGCGCTGGGGGGCAGGCCCGAGCAGATCGGTCAGGTGGGCTCTTTGGCGCCGCTGTTGGGGCTGGTGGTCTTTCCGCTGGGGGGCTATCTGGCCGACCATGTGGGGCGCGTCAAGCTGGTGGGCACCATGATGCTCATTGCGGCGGCTATCGAGCTGATCTATGCCCTTGCACCCACGTGGCAGTGGTTGCTGCTGGCAGCGCTGCTGATGGGCGTAGGGTCGATGCAGTTCCCCGCCTCATCGGCGCTGATTGCCGATTCGACGCTGCCGCAAGAGCGTAGCCGGGCCATCGCCATCATGAACACCATCTCGATGCTGCCGGCCATGGCGGCGCCATGGGTCGCCGGGCTGGTGGTCGATGGTGTGGGCGTCGACCCGGGCGTGCGCTACCTGTATGGCTTTATGGCGCTGGCCAACGCCGTGTCTGGGGTGATTGCGCTGCGCTGGCTGCGCGAGACGCAGCCAGCTACGGGCGACGGCTTTCGCCTGACGATGCTGCCGCGGTTGCTGCGCGACACGTATAATGACGTCCCACGGCTTGTGCGGGCCATGTCGGGCTCGGTGCGCGCCATGCTGGTGATCGCCGTCCTGGGGTTTGCGGTCAATGCCATCGTGGGGCCCTTTTGGGTAGTGTATGCCGTCGAAGAGATGGGCCTCAGCGCTACACAGTGGGGCTCGATTCTGCTGCTCGAAACGGTGGTGCGCAACCTGACGCTGCTGCCGGCAGGCGTGCTGGGCGACCGGCTGGGCCGCTCGCGCTGTATGATCGCCTCGCTACTGATGCTGGCGGTGGCCTTGCCGCTGTTCATTGTGGTGCAGGGCTATGTCGGCGTGCTGGCCGTGCGGCTGGTGATCGGCGTGGCCAACGCCCTGTTCATCCCCACGTCCATCGCGCTGTTGGCCGACACGGTGCCGCGCGAGTTTCGCGG
>JAAYDS010000028.1 GCA_012729155.1 Chloroflexota bacterium
GGCCGCTGGCCAGCGATTTCTGCCCGCCTGGGGTGTGGGCGACCACAAGCTGGACGGTGGCGGCTGGATACGCAAGGAACCCTGCAACTTTGGGTGGGACTGGGGCCCCAAGCTGGCCACCTGCGGCATTTGGCGCGATATCGCCCTGCTCGTTTACGACAGCGCTCGCCTCGATGATGTGCACATCCTACAGCAGCACGCCGCTGACGGAAGCGTCGCGGTCGAGGTACGGGTAGGTGCCGAGCAGTCCTTGGCAGATGAGCTCACGGCGCAGGTCGAGCTGATATTCGAGGGACAGACGGTCGGCGCCACGCGCCTGCCGCTGCAAGCCGGTCAGGGCGCCACAACCCTGCGGGTAGACAAGCCCCAGCTCTGGTGGCCCAACGGCATGGGCGCGCAGCCACTCTACACGGTGCGGGTCACGCTGCTGAATGCTGCCGGCCGTGCCCTCGATGAACGTTGCTTGCGTATCGGCCTGCGGCGTCTTGAGCTGGTGCGCCAGCCCGACGCCTGGGGCGAGTCTTTTCACTTTAGCTGCAACGGCGTGCCCTTTTTTGCCAAAGGCGCCAACTGGATCCCCGACGATGTTTTTGCCGCTCGCATGACACCAGAGCGCTACCGTAGCAGCCTCGAGAATGCGCGCCAGGCTCACATGAACATGCTGCGCGTATGGGGTGGCGGCATCTATGAGGATGATGCCTTTTACGACATATGCGACGAGATGGGCATTTGTGTGTGGCAAGACTTTATCTTTGCCTGCGCCACCTACCCCACCTTTGAGGAGCAGTGGATGGCCAACGTAGCCATCGAGGCCGAGCAGAATGTACGCCGCATCCGGCATCACGCCAGCCTGGCGCTTTGGTGCGGCAACAACGAGCTCGAGCAAGGCCTGGTGGGCGATGACTGGACCGCAACCACCATGAGCTGGAGCGATTATGGCAAGTTGTTCGACCAGCTCTTGCCCGAGATCGTGGAGCGGCTCGACCCGCAGACCGACTACTGGCCATGTAGCCCTCACAGCCCTTTGGGCCCGCGTGAGGATCATAGCAATCCCACCTGTGGCGATGCCCATCTCTGGAGCGTTTGGCATGGTCAGCAGCCTTTTGAGTGGTACCGCAGCTGTACGCATCGCTTTAATAGCGAGTTTGGCTTCCAGTCGTTCCCCGAGCCACGCACTGTGTACGCCTACACCGAGGCGCAAGACCGCAATATCACCAGCTGGGTGATGGAGCATCACCAGCGCAGCGGCATCGGCAACACAACGATCATGAAGTATCTGTGTGACTGGTTTCGCCTGCCGCGCACTTTCGAGATGAACCTGTGGCTGACTCAGATTCTGCAGGGCATGGCCATCAAGTACGCCGTTGAGCATTGGCGTCGCGGCATGCCGCGGGGTATGGGCACACTCTACTGGCAGCTCAACGACTGCTGGCCGGTGGCGAGCTGGTCTTCGGTGGATAGCCTGGGGCGCTGGAAGGCGCTGCACTATATGGCACGGCGCTTTTTTGCGCCTCTGCTCATCTCGGGGCTCGAGGACTGGGACACGGGGCACGTCGAGGTGCACGTGACGAGCGACCTTCTGGAGCCATGCGAAGGCGCCGTGTCGTGGCTGCTGACCGACGTCGCCGGTGAGCGGCTGGATGGCGGTGAGTTGGCGGTGGCCATCGGCCCCAACGGCGACACAATGGCCACCATACTCGAGCTCGGAGAGCACGTGCAACAGCACGGTGCACGCCAACTGCTGCTATGGCTCGACCTCAGCGTAGGGGGGGCGGTTGTCTCGACCAACCTGGTCACGTTTGCACGCCCCAAGCACCTCGAACTGCGAGCCCCGGGCATCATCTACGAGGTGGCACCCGCAGATGAAGGGGCCTTTGCGGTGACGCTACGAGCTGAGAAGCCCGCGCTATGGGTTTGGCTGGGCCTGAGGTACCTAGAGGCACGCTACTCTGATGCCTTTTTCCACCTGCGGCCGGGCCAGTCCACTACGGTAATGGTCAAACCGCTGGTCCCCGCCACGCTCGAGGAAATCCGCAGTCAACTCGAGGTCACGTCGTTGATCGACACCTACTAGACGGTTAGGCCGCATCCGCGCCAGGGCGGGGCCTGCTCCGCCCTGGCCCTACGCCGATAGCGCCTCGATGGCAGCACACAGGCTGGCCACATCGCCTATGCGCTCGCCGAGAGCGGCGGGCACCACCTGGCAGACCGCCGCGGCGCGAGGCAAAGCTTCGCGCTGCAGAGCAATGCGCGCTGGCCCCAGCAGCAACTCTCCCAGACGCACAGCCATCGAACCGATGACGATTCGCTCGGGGTTGAGGATGTCAACGAGCACCGCCAGCCCTCGCCCCAGATAGTCGCCTACCCGCTGCACCACCTCGACAGCTTCGGCATCGCCCGCCAACGCCAACCGCACCAACTCTGGCGTGGTGACGGCAGCGCCAGCGCGTGCAAAGCGAGCGGGATAAGTTTCCTGTGCCATCTGCGCCAGGGCCGGGCCGGTGCAAAAAGCTTCCCAGGAGCCCGCTTTGCCATAGGCTACCGGCCCGTCGTCGGCGATACGCATGTGCCCCACCTCGCCCGCCATGTCGCTTGCACCGCGATAGAGTCGCCCATCCAGTATAAGCCCACCGCCCAACCCGCTGCCCATGGTGAGAAAGATCAGACTGCGCGCACCCTGCCCCGCACCAAAGCGCCATTCAGCCAGGGCGCCAGCGTTGCCATCGTGCTCCACAAAGACGGGTCGCCCAAAACGCTCGCTCAGCAAAGCTTTGAGGGGCACCGCATCCCACCCCGGGAGATTGGGCGGTGAGTAGATGATGCCCCGTTCGATATCCAGCGGCCCGCCGATGGACACGCTCACCGCCTGAACGCAGCGACCTTGCTGCTCGGCTAGGGCCTGCACCCGATCGATAGTGGCATAGAGCTCGTCTAGCGTGGCCTGCAGGCCGCGCTGAGGGAGTGTGGCAAACTCGAGGCGCTGCACGACGTCAGCCTGCAGCGTTCCCTCGATGACGGCCGTCTTGGTACCGCCAATGTCGAGGCCGATGAGACTGTACCGAGGACTGCATTTCTCAAAGCCAGGAGCGGCCAACTGACGCAGAGGCTCGACGCGATCTTGCATGTTGTCCCCTTTGCCCGAATGAGTACAGTCTAGCGCGAGCGGCGCTAACGGGCCAGCTAACCCAAGGCGCCATCGAGCGCTCCTGTGCCCCCAGGACACGTGTGCGCTACGCAGGCTTGGTTTGACAGCGGTGGTCTTTGGGCGTAGAATGAGTGTCATCTCGATAGGATGGAGCGACACATGCCGTTGTCACTCGCCATCAGGAGGAGCCGCAGGTAAACGCCGGACGCCAGTCTGGTTGCTATTGCCTGGGCTCGATTCGTTCGAATACCAAGCCAGCTCTCCAGACGGAGGGCTGGCTTTTTTGTTTGCACGGGAGGTGATCATGGTCAAGGTCGGCGTTGTGGGCGCTACGGGATATACGGGTTTTGAGCTGCTCAAGCTCTTTGCGCGGCATGGTGAGGTTGAGCTGCTCTTTGCCTCGAGCGAGAGCTATGCCGGGCAGCGCTTTAGCCAGGTCTATCCCTGCCCCTATGATGTCGAGCTGATCGACAGCGCTGCTGCGCCCTTCGATCAGGTGGATGTGGTCTTCTTATGCACGCCGCATGGTGCGTCGGCGGGCTTTGCTCGCCAGGCGCTGGCCGCCGGCGCCAAGGTGGTTGACCTCTCGGCCGATTTCCGCCTGCGAGACCAGACAGTCTTTGAACAGTGGTACGGGGCGCATCATGCACCAGAGCTGCTGCCCAAGGCCGTGTATGGCCTCACCGAGGTCTACCGCGCCGACGTCGCCGGTGCCAGCCTGGTGGCCAATCCGGGGTGCTACCCCACAGGGCCGCTGCTGGCATTGATGCCGCTGCTCAAAGCCGGCCAGGTGCTGGGCGACAAGGTGATCATCGATGCCAAGTCGGGCGTCTCGGGGGCGGGCGCCAAACCCTCGCCCACGACACACTTTTGCAGCGTCAACGAAAACCTATCGGCCTACAACGTGGGGCACAAGCACCGCCACACGCCTGAGATCGAACAAGAGCTATCCGCCTTTCGTGGGAACGCACTGCGGGCCGTATTCACGCCGCATCTGTTGCCGGTAAGTCGTGGCATCCTGACATCGATCTATGTTGACGTGCCCGCCACCTGCGGGCCGGCGGACGTCATCGCCCTGTGGCAGCAGGCCTATGGTGGCGAGCCATTCATACAGGTGCTGCCCGAGGGCTCGCTGGCCACACTGGCGCACGTCACTCACACCAACCGCGTGGCGCTATCGGTGGCCTCAGCGGGAGTGCCGGGCGAGCTGATCCTGATCACCGCCATCGACAACCTGATCAAGGGTGCGTCTGGGCAGGCACTGCAAAACATGAACGTCATGTTCGGCCTGCCTGAGACGCTAGGGCTGGTCTGACATGCCAGCACTGACACTGCTCAAGATCGGCGGGGCCGAGCTACAGCCTGGCGGGCCCATAGAAGCGCTGACAACTGCGGTGGCGCCTCTGGCGCGCGAGAGGGGGCTGGTGATCGTCCATGGGGGCGGCAATGATATCGCGCAGCTGCAGCAGCGGCTGGGCATCGAGCCGCGCTTTGTCGAGGGATTGCGAGTGACCGATGATGAGAGCCTGTGGGCCGCCGAGATGGTGCTCTCGGGCAGTGTGAACAAGCGGCTGGTGGCGCATCTGGTGCAGGCGCGCGTGCGAGCCCTGGGCCTCAGTGGCGTAGATGCAGGCCTGCTGCTGGCGGTCAAGCTTGAGCACAGCGCCGGCGACCTGGGCCGTGTGGGCGCCATCAAGTATGTGAACACCGAATGCCTGCTTGACCTGCTGCGGCTGGGCTTTACACCGGTGGTATCGCCCATCTCGCTGGGCTGCGACGGGCAGCAGTACAACGTGAACGCCGATCACGCCGCCCTGGCCGTGGCGAGTGCGCTGGGCGTGGATGAGATGATCATGCTCACCAATGTGCCCGGTGTGCTGCTCGACGGCACGGTGGTGCCCGAGCTGCGCCGCGACGAGGCCGAGGCACACATCGCCTCGGGGGCCATCTCGGGCGGCATGATCCCCAAGGTGCGCTCGGCCCTCGAGGCCGTGTTGGCGGGTGTAGCCCGCGTGCGCATCACTGACCTCGCCGGCCTGGCCGCCGGCACCGGCACCGCCGTCATCGCCTGAAACGAGGAGCAAGAGATGGACGCTAAACAGATTCGCGAGTGGGACGACAAGTACGTATTGCACACCTACGCCCGTGCGCCCTTTGTGTTCGATCGTGGACAGGGCACGCGGCTGACCGACACCGAGGGCAAGGTCTACCTGGACTTTGTTAGCGGCATCGCCGTCAACGCCCTGGGCTATGGCGATGAAGAGGTCTGCTCAGCCATTGCCGAACAGGCGCACAAGGTCATTCACACCTCGAACCTCTACCTGACGGCCCCGCAGTCACAGCTCGCCAAGCTGTTGGTAGATCACAGCTTTGCTGACAAGGTGTTCTTCTGCAATTCGGGCGCCGAGGCGGTCGAAGCGGCCATCAAGTTCTCACGCAAGTATGCCCAGGTGCACAGCGGACCCGACCGCATCGAATTCATCGCCATGAGCGGCGCCTTTCACGGCCGCACCATGGGGGCACTGGCGCTCACGCCGCGCGATCACTATCAAGACCCGTTTGTGCCGCTGATGCCGGGCGCACGCATAGCCGCCTTCAACGACCTCGACTCGGTCAAGGCGTTGGCCTCAGACAAGACCTGCGCCATCATCGTCGAGCCGGTGCAGGGCGAGGGCGGCGTCAATCCAGCCGATCCGGCCTTTATCCAGGGCCTGCGCGCCCTGTGCGATGAAATCGGCGCCCTGCTGATCTTTGATGAGGTGCAGTGTGGCCTGGGGCGCACAGGCACGCTGTGGGCCCACGAACCTTATGGCGTCGCGCCCGACCTGATGACCGTCGCCAAGCCGGTGGCGGGCGGGTTACCAATGGGCGTCACCTTTCTGACCGACGAGGTAGCTGCTGTCATCGGCCCGGGTGACCATGCCAGCACTTTTGCCGGTGGCGCTGTGGTGGCTGCTGCAGGCGTCAAGGTGGTGGGGCGCATCGCTGACCCCGAGTTCCTGGCACACGTGCGCGCCATGGGCGCCCGACTCGAGGCGGGGCTGCTCAAGCTGCAAGCCCGTCACAACAGCATCACTGAGGTGCGAGGCCGTGGTCTCATCTGGGGAGTGCAATGCGATCGGCCCGTCAAGCCCGTGCTCGACGCTGCGCTGGGACAGGGTTTACTGCTGATCAACGCCGGGCCCAACGTGGTGCGGCTCATCCCTCCTCTGGTGGTCGACGAGGCCGACGTGGACATGGCTCTTGCAGTCCTCGATCAGGCATTTGCCGAGGCGATGCAGTAGCATGGCCACTATCCCACACGTAGGGTCACAGATGAGCATCCGGGCAGCCACGGTGAAGGATGTGCCGCGCATGGCCGCCATCATCAACGGCTTTGCGGCGCAAGGCATCATGCTGCCACGCTCGCATTTCCAGTTCTACCAGCATATTCAGCAGTTTGTCGTAGCCGAGGTGGGCAGCGAGGTGATCGGCTGTGGCGCCTTGAGCGTGGTATGGAATGACCTTTGCGAGATACGCTCGGTGGCTGTCGATGCCGATTGGCAGGGCGTAGGCGTAGGCCGCAGCATCGTCGAGAGCCTGCTGCAACGCGCCACCGACCTGGGCTTGCCAGGCGTATTCACGCTCACGTATCGGCCCGACTTTTTCGAGCGGTTTGGCTTTTACCGTGTAGCACACGAAACGCTGCCCCACAAGATCTGGGGCGACTGTCTCAATTGCCCCAAGTATCCCGATTGCGACGAAGTCGCGATGCGACTCGAACTGGTGAAGGAGAGCGAACATGCCCAAGGGTAAGGTGAACAAGTGCGTGCTGGCCTATTCTGGCGGCCTCGACACATCATGCATTGTCTCATGGCTGATCGAGAACTATGGCTGCGAGGTCATTTGCATGACGGCCGATCTCGGCCAGGAGGAAGAACTCGACGGCCTGGAGGCCAAGGCCAAGGCGACGGGCGCCAGCAAGATCTATATCGAGGACCTGCGGGCCGAATTCATCACCGATTATATCTGGCCCACGCTCAAGGCCGGCGCTGTATACGAGCGCGAATATCTCCTGGGCACGTCGTTCGCGCGCCCGCTCATCGCCAAGCGCATGGTTGAGATCGCCGAGCTCGAGGGCGCCGATGCCGTGGCCCACGGCTGCACGGGCAAGGGCAACGATCAGGTGCGCTTTGAGCTAACC
>JAAYDS010000232.1 GCA_012729155.1 Chloroflexota bacterium
CGTCATAGTCGGGCGTCGATGTCTCGAGCCATTGGTCGAACTCGTGCGATTCGCTCGTGATCTCTTGAGCCATCAGGCTTGTCTGCCTCCGGGAGAATGCTCAGGCATCAGGGGTGTAGGTCACCCAGGCGTCGGGAGACTCGTACACCTGCACCTGGTCGATGGGCCCACCCAGGCGTGCGGCCATCTGATCATGGATATAGGCCGCGATATGCTCGGAGCTGGGGTTGATCTCATCGAACGGTGGCGTCTCGTTGAGGTCCGTGTGATCCAGCAGCGCCAACACCGAGTCCAACTCTCGCTTGATGATACCATAGTCCAACGCCAGACCAATGCTATCGAGCTGGCAGCGCTGCACCGAGACAACCACCTCAAAGCGATGTCCGTGGCGCCGCTCGCACTTGCCAGCATAGCCCCGCAAGGCGTGAGCAGCGTCAAAATGGCGTCTTACCGATACCGTGTACACGCGGGTACCTCCAGAATGAGCACCCTATAGTATACCCAAGGTCTGATGCTGACCAAAGCCGTCGCACAGGGTATAATCGGGTCAATAGCCACTATGCACGCGGAGGAACAGTGATTCAACCTCGCCCGTCATTGCGCCTGTTGATCGCCTCGAGCGACGTCTCATCTCAAGCCGATCTGCTGGCCTATGATCGCGCTGCGGCCGTGCTCTCTGCCGCTGAGGCGCAGGGCGGCCAGATCGAGATTGAGTGGCTACGCCCGGCAAGCAGAGAGGCCCTGGCCAAACGTTTGCAGACGCCAGAGCCGGTGATCGACATGCTCTGCCTGCTGGTGCCTTCTGGCGAGGCGTGGCCGGCCTGGCCTGAGGGCGCCGCTGCCCTTACGGAGATGCTCGCGGGCATCGAGGTAGGCCTCGTCATCTGGGTGTCTGGAGAGGCCTTTTTGCCTGATGAGCTTGCCACCCTGTGGCTCGCTGCAGATATGGCTCCGTCGGCTCTGCAGGGCGCCCTGCAGACGCTGTTCAGCGAGCTACTGGCGGGCACGACGCTCGGTCTGGCCTGCGAGAGCGTCCAGCGTGACCTCGCCCCCAACACCAGTGCAGCCCGCTGGGCACTGGGCGCCGCCGAAGGCCGCCCACTGGCGAACCCTCAACCCGAGGCCAGTGGTGTGGCGCGAGTGGTACCCTTTACGCAGGATGATCTGCGCCCGGCCTGGCAACGGCTGGCGCTCCAGCCAACCCCTGGCGGCCTGCCGTCAAGCCCCGATGCCCCGTTTGTTGGGCGCGCATTCCAGCGTGCCGCCCTGGAGGCGGCATTGCTGACCCCCGAGGCGCGCGTCGTCTGCCTGCATGGGCCAGTGGGCCATGGCAAGACGGCCCTCGCCGCCGCCACGGCACGCTGGCTGATGCGCACTGCCACCTTTGACCGCATCGTATACACCAACCTCTATGGCGGACTGTTGCCTGATGCACTCGTCCACGATCTCACCTGGCAGCTGGTGGGGCCCGACGCCACACCTGGCACGCCTGAAACGAGCGCCCGCCTGCACGAGGCCCTGGCGCAAAGCCGCACCCTGCTGCTGTGGGATAATGTCGAGGCCGCGTTCAGCCGCGACGACCTGAACTATGACGACGACGCACGCAGCCGGCTGCTGGCGCTAGCCCGTGAGTTGGCGCACTCGCCCGGCTGTCGCCTGCTGCTGATCGCCGATGGAGCGAGCATGCCGGCCGAGCTCGCTTCACTCGAGCCGGTTGCACAAGTGCTGCCCGCTCTGACAAACCAGGAGGGTGTGGCCCTGCTGCAGGCATACGCCGGCGCCTCGACAGAAGAAGCCGCCGCCTGGAGCCAGCAGCTGGGCGATAGCCCGCTGGTGCTCCGATGCGCAGCAGCACGTCTGCGCTCCAGCTCTGACGAGGCTTTACGCGCCGCCATCGAGCGCACCTTGCCGCATGCCGTGCAACAGGCTTCGCGCTGGACGGAGCGAGGCGGAGAGCTCGCTCTCGACCTCCTGCTCAACGACCTCTCGCCCGATGAACGGCTGGCGGTCAACGGCCTGGGGCTCTATCCACAGGGCTTTCTCGAGCCGACCACCTTGCGCACGCTCGGCCTCGAGCCCGAGCCATGGAGTCGCCTCAAGGCGCTGCTGGCTGCGGCGGGGCTGCTCAGCCAGCAGCCCGTGCAGGGGCTGACGTTGAGCCGCATCAGTATGCATCCTGCGTTGGCGGGCCATCTGGCGCGGCAGGCCACGTTACGCCAGCGGCAGGCGCTGGCCCAACCCTATGCCAACAGCACTTTGGGCTTGTTAGGCTGGTTACCACGCGGCGAGGCACGTGCACCGGGCCTTGCGCGGCGTCTGCTGCGTCTCGAGCTGGCCAACATTGTGCAGTCAGTTGCCCTGGCTATCGAGACCGACGAGCTGAACCTGGCCGCCGAGCTGGTGCAGGCGGCGGGCTCGGCACTCGTCACGGCGGGCCTGGGCGACACAGTCGCCGCCCTGCGACGCCGCATCGACAGGGCCACTGCGACCGCTGTGCCCGCCGAGGGCCCTCTGAGCCGTGCCGCGGTGCGGTTTGTGCTGGGCCAGGCCGAGCGCCTGCTACAGTCTGGGCGTGTCGATCAGGCGGCGCCCATGCTGCAGGGGCTCATCAAGCGCATCACCGCCGACAAGGGACAGACCTACGCTGCCCCCGAGGCCACGCTAGACCAGGGCCTGGCCCTCAAGCTGTTTGCCATGGTGCTCACCGCCTCACTGCGGCCCGACGTGGTGATCACCACCCTGAGGCAGGCCATTGCGCTGCTCAGCCAGGCGCGCAGCTTGCCCGAGGCGCCTCTGGCCGAGGCCCAGGCCTGGCGTCAGTTGGGCGAGGCGCTGTTGCTGGCGCGCCAGCCAGAGGCTGCCCAAGAGGCCGCCCAGCGCGGGCTTGAGCTGGCGCGGCGGCTCGACGATCTCGAACTGGTCGGCCTGCTGCAGGCCCAACTGGCCGGCGCTATGGCAGCCCATGAGGAGACCGACGCCGCGCTTCTACAGTTTGAGCAGGCTGCCGAAAGCCTCAGCAAGGCCAGCGCCTGGCCCGCTCTGTGCAGCCTGTGGGAACAGGTGGCTGCCCTGCAAGAGGCTCGGCGACACGACGCGCCGGCGGCCATCGAGGCCCTGGGCCATGGCCTGGCTGTGGCCAGCGCCGCAGAACTGCCCTCTGTGCGCGGCAATCTGCTCTTGCGCCGAGCTCGGCTGCACGCACGGCTTGAACAGGGCGAACTCACCGTCGCCGATCTACATGCGGCCGTCGAGGCCTTCCGTGAGGCTAACCAGCCCCAGTCGGTCGTCGGCGCGCTGCATGCGCTGGCCGAGCACTATCTGAGCCAAAGCGAGCCGGCCGCAGCAGCTGTGCATGCCACGCGCGCCCTGGAGATCAGTCAGGCGGGCGGGCAGAATGCCGTCGCCTGGGAGATCTATCATCTGCTGCAACGCGTGGCCCACGCCAGCGGCGACGCCGAGCAAGAGGCTGCCTGGCGCCAACGCACGCAGCGCGCCTTTGCCCTCTCGCCAGCAGGGGCGGCGGTTGTGCAGCAATGGTTTGGCCTCATCCGTGCCATCGCCGAGGCCTGCAGAGGCGCTGCGCTCTCGGCAGAGACGGCCGAGGCCGTGGAGAAACTGGAGGCCGACGCACAGGGGCGCGCCCTCGCCCATGCCCTCTGGGCTGTGTTGGGCGGCGCCCGCGGGCCTGAGGCGTACAGCGAGCTCGACCATGTGGCGGCCCTTGTGGTGCGAACGGTTCTACATGGCATCGATCATCCCGAGATATTCGAGAGGCAGCCCACAGGCAACACCACCGCCCAGGGCGCCGCCTCTGGAGGCTGACCATGGACATTGCCAATAGCATCGCTCAGTGGGTCATCGCTCAGCTAGAGTCAATCCCGGCGGAGCATCTGAGCCGTGGACTGGCTATGATCAAGCCCAACCTGTGGATGGAGTTGGTGATGAGCGAGCGCGAGACTGCCGAGATACGCGCCCTGCTCGACCGCCCCTCGACCGAACACCCGCGCAATGCGACGGTGTTCATCCCTGGTATCATGGGCTCACAACTGACGAGCATTCGTGGGATCAGCGCGCTGCTGTGGCCCAACCCACGGCTGCTGCTCGAGGGTCACCTCAACCTGCTTGATCTGGACGACGATGGCGTCGACGACCGCGTGCCCGATGTCGACATTGTGCCACTCGGGGTAGAGAAGCTGTCGTATCTACAGATCGTTCTGGCGCTTGCTCGCGAGACGCGCCTCTACGAGTTCCCCTACGACTGGCGACACAGCGTGCTCAGGACCGCCGATACGCTCGCCCACTCGCTCGAGCGCTGGTCTTTGACCGAGCCCGAGCGACGCTTTACGCTGGTGTGCCATAGTATGGGCGGGCTGGTGGCCCGTGCCTATCTGGCCAAACATCCCCATGAAGCCGAGCGACGCGTCGAACGGGTGATCATGCTGGGCACACCGTTGCAGGGCGCCGCTGAGGCTGCCCTGCTCTTTGCCGGTGAAGCGCGGCCCGCACGCATCATCAAGCACCTCAACCCCGCTAACGATGTGCTCGGCTTTGCCCTCGGCCTGCCCTCGGCCTACCAGCTCTTGCCACCGCCACCCGAGCTGTTCATGGGCGATCGCCCCTACCCGCTGGACTGGAACCCCTACGACGAGACCGAATGGCAGGGGCCACCGGTGCGCGGCGACCTGCTGAGCGAGGCCAGGCGCTTTCATGAGTTGGTGCTGGGCTGCCAACCCGATATCGAGCAGATTGAGATCGCTGGCTGCCACTATGAGACCGTTGCTGCCGTGCGTCGTCAGACCGACGATGGTGAGCTGCGTCTGCTGCCCGAACGCCATGACACCGGTCCCGACTCGGGCGACGAGCAGGTGCCGCTCTGGTCTGCACGCGTGCCGGGCGTCGCCACCTACTATGTCGAACAAAATCACAACGGGCTTGTGCAGACCGGCAAGGCCATCGATGCCGTCAGGGCGCTGCTGCACGGCGATGCCGTCGAGCTGCCAGCCGAGTTGCCTCCCTTTGAAGAACATCGCAGCCCCCTCGAGGCCATCCCGCTGGTACAGCAGATGAACGAGCTGCGCAACCGGCTGGCCTCGGGCAAGATCACCCGTGAGGACATACAGCGCATCTTTTTCGCTGGCTGAGCCGTACGAGCGTCGCCTTTTGACAGCGTATGCCTTATCCCTATAGTGACCGGAAATGTGTCGTTCGAGTTAGCTGTTCGGAGGTCTCTATGCTGACACGCGCTCTCCATCGTGCCGACTATCGCCCCTGGGTCCGCGTATTGAGCATCGCGCTCTTTGCAGGCGCCACAGCTGTGAGCGCCCGCATCAATGTGCTGACGCCACTCTCGCCGGTGCCCCTCACCCTGCAGGTGCTGGTGGTGCTGCTGAGCGGGCTGCTGCTCGGCCCCCGAGACGGGTTGCTGGCGCAGCTTGCCTATCTCCAAGCCGTATTGCTGGGCGCCCCTGCCACAGCCTCTGGGCTGATTGGGCCAGCGGCTTTTGTTGGCCCCAGCGCGGGCTACCTGCTTGCCTTTCCTGCTGCCGCCTTTGTGGCGGGCTGGCTGGCACAGCGC
>JAAYDS010000029.1 GCA_012729155.1 Chloroflexota bacterium
CCTCAGGCTGCCAGGGCGGCAGTGGGCGCTGCACCTCGAGGCCGTTGCGGATGGCATAGAGGTCCGAGTAGCCAACGCGCGTCGATACGGCAGCGCGGATGTCGGCATCATCGACTCCCTGGGCGATGAGCTGCCGGATGGTGGGCAGGTGCCGGCGCCAGGCGGCATTGACCGCGGTGATGCGCGCGGCGTCGGCATGAGGGCAAGCCTTGCGCGAGGCCAGCACTGTGGCGAGCTGCTCCTCATTGTTGATGCGCCCGGGTACCGTGTTGGCATAGAGCCCTACATCGCGACGATGGTGCGCGTCCGAGTTCCAGACTGGAAAGACCCCCAGCGCCTGCACGAGTCGCGCAGCGCCATCGCTGGCCGCGCCGTGCATGTTGCAACTTGCCACCTCAATGCCGTCTACGGGGCACGTGGCGAGAGTCTCGGGCACCTGGTCGCGGTAGCGGTAAGGGTGCGCCAAAATCACCACTCCGCCCAGACGCTGGCTGTGCCCCACGATCTCCTCAGCAGGCAGGCGAGGTGCGAACCAGCTCTGAGGGGAGATGCCCAGCACCAAGTAATCGTCACCTTCATCCGATGTCAACTCGATGCCCGACAGAATGAGCAGCTTGGGAAAGCTTGCGCGCAGTTCTGCTAGCTCATCGGGTGGCCAGGTTACGTTGTGCTCGGTGAGCACGATACCATCGAGCCCATGCTCGAGCGCCGATTGCGCCATCTCCTCGGGCGTTGAGTTTCCGCATGAAGAGTAGCGGTTGGTGTGGACATGAAGGTCGATGAGCATGGTGCAGGCCCCCGGGCATTTTGTGACAAAACTGCTTGATTATAGCACCGCCGCTCGCCGCCACACAAGACGGGCACTACCACATCGTTGGCTTGTGCGCTAGAATGCCTCCAATCCGACGTGTAGGGGTGAATGATGGTAACAGCGGCCGATACACAGGTGTTTGATCTGGTGCTGGCAGGGGGTAGGGTGCTCGATCCGGCCACGGGCCTCGACAAAGTGGCCGATGTTGCTATCACAGGTGACCGTATTGCGGCCATCGACACAGGGCTGGTGGCCCGTGCACGCCGTACGGTGGACGCCAAAGGTCTGCTGGTGACGCCAGGCCTCATCGACATGCACGTGCACGTCTATCCTCACCATTTCGATATCAGTGTGGTGGCCGATGGCCAGAGCTTTTCCTCGGGCATCACGACCATGGTCGATGCTGGCTCGGCTGGCCCGGCCAACTATGCGCACTTTCGTCAGGCGGTGGTGCAGCGCTCCAAGACGCGCATCTTGGCGCTTGTCAATATTGTGGATCTCGGCATGGGGGGCGACTTTGAGCAGGATGTGGCACGCATGAACCCCGCCTGGACGGCAGAGGTGGCGTCGGCCTACCCCGAGGTGGTGGGCGTCAAGATGGCGCACTACTGGACCTGGCAACCATGGGATGCCAGGCACGCGCCGTGGGACTGTGTCGATCTGGGCGTCAGGGCCGGCGAGTTGTCTCACAAGCCGACCATGACGGATTTCTGGCCTCGCCCGCCCGAACGGTCGTATGAGGACCTCATTCTGCATCACCTCCGCCCAGGAGACATCCATACGCACGTGTTTGCGCAGCAGTTCCCTGTGCTGGTCGAAGGCGGCCGGCTCAACAAGGTCTATGAGCAAGCGCGCAAGCGTGGGATCGTCTTTGACCTGGGCCATGGAGCCGGTAGTTTCTGGTTCCGCTGGGCAGCGCGCGCCATCGAACAGGGCTTTGTGCCCGACTCGATCTCGACCGACCTACATACGCGCAACGCGGCGAACGGCCTGGTCACCAACCTGCTTAACGTCGCCAGCAAGCTACTGAGTCTGGGTGTATCGGTCGAAGACGCCATCGCCAAAATGACGATAGCGCCTGCTCGCGAGATCGGTCGGCCTGAGCTGGGCACGTTGCGAGTAGGGGCCGAGGCTGATGTGGCGCTGTTGGCGCTGGAGCAGGGGCAGTTCGGCTTTATCGACTGTGGCGGCGCCCGGCTGCAGGGCGATCGCCGCTTGCGCTGCCGTTTGACGGTGCGCGCCGGAGAGGTGGTGTACGACCCGGATGGCCTGGCCGCGCCCGATTGGACAACAGCTCCAGGCAGCTACTGGCGCTGCCGCGGGCCAGAAGGCTCGCCCAACGGCTGGCAGCCCCCTGATAGTCTGTATGTGGGGTAGGTCCTTGAGCGCAAAGAGGCCGGCTGGGCGAACCCAACCGGCCTCGGTGTCGGGGCGAGACGATTTGAACGTCCGACCACTTGAACCCCATTCAAGTGCGCTACCTGGCTGCGCTACGCCCCGATCACGAGCGCAAGTATAGCACCGCCGCCAGGCTGCGGCAAATTGCCGTCAGGGCGCTGGCATTCACCAGCGCAGCGATGCGCGCGCCGTCCCCCCTTGCACAATAGTCGTGATGGTCTCTCCCAGGCGGAGCGCAAAGTTCACTCCGCGGTCCTCGGGATAGATCTGCGAGGTGTTGGCCAGGTAGAGGCCTTTGATCCCTGTCTCGTGCGACGGTATGCGCTGTGAGTAGTTGACGTCAAACACGGGCTGGCCAAAGCGGTCTTTGAACAGCCAACTCTCGTTGATCCAGTCGAGCCGAAATGCTGGATTGAGGCGACGCAGCGTCGGCTCGTAAAGTTCGAGCAGCTCCTCTTTGGACATGTGGAACTGCGGATGCTCGGGCGAGACATAGTTGCTCAGATACAGAATACGCTTGCCCTGGTAATGCTCTGGCTCGATAAAGTTGGTGTGTTCGAGCGCTACCACCAGAGGGATGTCATGTTCTGGCAGGCTGAGCCAGTAGTTGTCGACCAGCGAGCGATCCATCGTGGCCACCAGCACAATAGCACCCTGATAGCGCTGCACCTCGAGAAGACGGCGATAGTCGTTGGGCATGTCGGGCGCGATCTGCAGCGCCACATGCGACCCTACAGTCATGATGACGGCATCGAGATCATCGGTGAACGATGTGCCGTTCTCTGTGTAGGTGAGGCCTGTGCAGCGGCCTTCGACGACATGGACGCGCTCAACCGGCGCGCTGGTGTGGATGCTGCCGCCGTCGGCTCTGATGCGCTGTTCGAGACCATCGATCAGCAGTTGTAGCGAGCCCATCACGTAGCCCAGGCTCTCATGCCATTCGCCACCGTTGTGCGCGCGGCGCACCTGGATCTTGGTCGAAAGCCAGGCCATGTTGACACGTTCATCGAGGTCGCCAAACTTGCCGCGGAGCAGGGCGCCCCAGACGACATCGTAGATGGGGCGTGTGCCACGCTTGAGCAACCACTCCTTGGCGGTGATGCGCTCGAGCTTGCGCCAATCGCCAAAGTGCTGCAGCCACAACGTCTGCACCCCCAAGATGATCCGCGACAGAAAGGGCAGCGGCTTGAACTTGATCAAGTCTAGTGGCGTGACAAAGTCGTGAATCCGTCCACCGTAAAAGTAGCCGGAGCGGTTGTGATGCCACACCAGCCGATCGCTCAGGCCAAGCTCATCGATCAGATCGAGAACGGCCAGGTCGCTGTGAAAGATGTGATGGTAAAAGTGCTCTAGTCGATTGCCGGCGATGGGAAAGGTCCCTGCCTGCCCACCGAGACTGGGCTGGGCCTCGTAGACACTGACCTGGTGCCCTGCCTGGCCGAGGCGATAGGCGGCCATCAGCCCGGCCATGCCCCCACCAACGATACCGATACGCATGCTGCCTCCTGAACGCTAGGCGTGCAACCTCTGAGTAAAGGGTGTTGACAAGGTCATTCCTGTTCCTGCGGCGTCAGCGGGATCAGGATGTGATCTGGCGCCAGCCGTGCGCCAGTGTAGTGGTCGTAGAGACCTATGCGTGCGACGAATGGGCCGCCCGTCCCGAGGCTGTCGAGGGCCAACACATGGCTGTCCTCGATCCGCTCACCGGGCTGCCATACCCATGTGGGGCACATCCACTGCCTGGGCCGAGCATCCTCTTGAGCGATGATGTTACCCTCGCGGTCGAGGATGTGCACGAACACCTTATAGTCGCTGTCTGGGCGTTCCAAGGCCTCCCAGTACAGGTCGAGTTGCAGCTCGGCGCCGGCTACGAGTTCGACGCCATTCCACGCGTAGCCTAGCAGAAGAATCTGTGCGCCTATCGGCTGGTCTAGCCGCTGCAGTGTGTCGGGCAGTTGCGGCACAGGGCGTGGCGCATAGACGCGATGACGCTCATCATAGCCCACGGTGAGGTCATAATGGCAGGCCACCCAGGCCGCGAAATCGTCGGTCGAATCGAGCTTTTTCTCCCAGAAGATGACCGCCGCCGGGTCATACTCGCGGGCTGCATCGATCATCTGCTGGTCTGTCAGCTCGCCCGTGTAGATGCGCATGCGAGACGTGTTTGCGATGTTGATGGGCACCTCTCGGTTGGCCCTGATGGCGATGATCTGACCGTCAGTGATCACATAGTCGTCGGGTTGAGTGTTGGCCACCAGCCAGTCCGTCGCCTGCCGACTGACGTCGATAAAGTCATCTTCACGTGCCTGGATCACCGCATATGCTGCCCAGATGTCACCCTTGAGCTCGATGAACGTGGCAACCAGGATGGCGCCGGCGAGGTAGGTGTGCCAGGGCACCCGAGCAGAGCGGAACCAGTGCCATGTGGCCACAAGGCCAACACCTGCCACAGTAGAGAGGGGCAGCAGCAACACGATCTGATGGTGGCGGTACATGGGAGTATGCGTGATCAGGGCAAACAGGGTGACTCCGAGCCACCCTGCCATCATGACAGCAGAGACGCGGCGCTTTTGCCACAGCGCTACAAAGCCCACAATGTCGAGCAGCACGAGGCCGATATGCTGCAGGCGATAGTTGTCGGCAAAAAGATACTGGTACTGGTGACGGATGTTGCGCCAGAGTTCGAGGGGGAACGCTTCCTGACTCTGTCGGTAGGTAACCCAGAACTGGTGAGCGAACTGGGTTGGGTTGGTGAGCAGCACGCCGATAGCAAAGGGAATCAGCAGCGCGCACGAGAAGAGCAGCCCATGTCTAAGGATCCGCAGCGGCTTGCGGGCCACATAGAGGATCGCGATGCCTGGCACGGTGAGAGCGGGCCACATGGTGGGCTTGAAGTAAAGGGCCACTGAGAGCACGGCCCCGCTTGCTAACAGCCACCCCAAGCCACCTCGTTGGCTGTAGCGCACAGCCAGCCAAACCCCGAGCGTGGCCAAGGCCAGCGCAGGGACCTCGGTCATCGCGGCAGTAGAGAGCACCACAAAGTGCGGCATCACCGCCAGCATCAGAATGGCCGCCACACCTGCCCACGGTCGACTTTGCTCGCGGGCCAGGAGCCCCACTGCAGCCAACGCGACTAGCCCTCCGACAAAGACGGCCAGGCGCGCTGTGGTCAGCGAATAGCCCAACAGGTGATGTGCTAGCGCTAGATACTGGATGAATCCGGGAGGATAGTTGAACCAGATGTCGCGGTAGAGGCCGTGGCCCTCATACACCGCCTTGGATGTCAACGCAAAGACCGACTCATCGTCGTGCCAGGCGTAATAGTCGAGCCCTCTGACGACGAGCGCTGTATACAGCGCCAGAATGGCCACGACGACAAGCCAGCGCCAAAGGGCGCTCCGACGCCCTGGCGCAGGGCGGTATGTATCTGCTTGCGTGTCTGTGGCCATGGCTTTTGCCTGCAAACTGACGTGCTGGGCATCATCATAGCGCAACCCAGGCGCCTGCCCAAAAGAAACGGTTTGACGGCCTTCACCGACTGTCGCCCAAGGCGGCCCATCGCGATGGTAATGGGCCGCCTTGAAGGAGCTCTGCTATTGGCTCACGCAGCTAGATCGCCTCGATGGTCGAAGGGGGCTTGGTGGCCAGGTTATAGGTCACACTGACGACGCCAGGCACCTCCTCGAGTATGGTGTCGGCCAGTCGGCGCAGCGTATCCCAGGGCAGGGCAGTTGGCGACGCCGTGCGGGCGTCAGCGCTATCCCAACAGCGCACCTCGATTTGCTGGCCGAAAGAGCGCCGGCCACTGCGCATGCCTGTGACGCGGTCCTCGTGCAGAATGGCCAGGTACTGAAAAGCGCCACAACCCGCCAACGCGCGCTCAACGACCGCCGTGGCCAGGCGCACCGTCTCGATGCGCTCGGGCGTAGCCTCGCCGATGACGCGCGCTGCCAGCGCGGGCCCGGGGAAGGGCATGCGGGCGAACACCTCGGTTGGCAGGCCCAGCGCGGCGCCCACCTTGCGGACGCCATCTTTGCGTAGCTGCAGCAATGGCTCAACGATGGCATAGCCAAAGGTGGCCTCAGGGTCGATGCCTAACTGGGCAAAGACGTTGTGTTGCCGTTTGATGCCGGCCACAGTCTCGTCTACATCGGTGAGGATGGTGCCCTGCAACAGCACTCGTGCGCCACTCGAGCGCACCAGCGACCCGAACACATCACGGTAGAAGGTCTGGGTGATGGCTTCGCGCTTGCGCTCGGGATCGGTCAGGCCTGCCAGGGCTGCGAAAAACGCCTCGCGAGCATCGATGAGCTCCACCGGCACGCCGAGCTCGGCAAAGATCGCGATGGTACGCTCTAGCTCACCCTCTCGCATCAAGCCGTTGTCGACCATGACGGTGCGTAAACATTTGCCCAAAGCGCGGTGTCCCAGCATCGTCACCACTGCTGAATCCACGCCGCCTGACAGGGCATTGATGGCCGCCCCCTGGCCTACCGCGCTTTGGATGGCGGCCACCTGGTCTGCGATAAAGCGGGTCGCGTCGAGTTCGCTGACCCGAATCTCCTGGATCATCGTACACTCCTCATAGTGGGGGTAATCATGGCTTGTGACCCGCGATGGGTGGCCATTCAGTGGGGCCAAACGAGGTATTGACCGACCCGAGCAGCGTCAAGCCAGCGCCTAGGCGGCAATCGAGATCCACGATAAAGGGCGTTTCATAGTAGCACAGCCGGATCAGATAACGCGCCTCGCCGACCCACGCGCCGCTGGCCAACACCGGCGGGTTAGGCAGGGTTTCGCGCCGTGGCGAGGACGAAGCCGACTTGCGCCATTCTGCCTCGCCCGGCTGCCAGCTCGCTGGTGAACAAGTGAGGTTAGTGACGGCTTCGCTGCTTTGTAGGCGGACGTTGGCGCCTGTGCGGCCAAAGTGCAGCGTGGCCGACCGCAACCCATAAGGGTTGTCTTCGAGGATGTAGCGCCCATTGAAGGCTCGCGCGGCGGGCAGATAGCTTAGCCCATCGACGGGAGCGATGGCTCGGCTGCTGAGCACCTCGCCAAGAGCAGCCTGCGCCGCTCCATCGGCGGCGAGCGGAGTTGAGCGCATCGCTGGCAACAGGTGCCGCCACACCAGATTGAGCACGGCCTGCATGTCTCGCACGCCGCTGGTGATGACCAGTACGGCGTCCTGTTCAGGCATGATGATGCAGAACTGCCCAAAAGCGCCATCACCGCGGTAGGCCCCGTGGCGGCAGCGCCAGAACTGGTAGCCATAGCCCTGTTGCCAATCTGGCGTGGGCTGTGAGGAGTTGTCAGAGTGTGGCTGAGAGGCGGCATCTACCCATTCCACCGGCAGTAGGCACTGGCCCTGCCAGAAGCCCTTTTGCAGGTAGAGCTGACCAAGGCAGGCGATGTCCTCGGTACGCACGCTCAGGCCAAAGCCACCGGTGTTGACGCCTTGAGGGCAGGACTCCCACGTGGCACCGACGATGCCCAGCGGCTCGAATAGGCGCGGGGTGAGATAGTCGAGCAGGGTCATGCCGGTGAGCCTTTGCACGATGGCCGAGAGCATATAGGTGGCGCCAGTGTTGTACAAAAAGTGGGTGCCCGGCCGGTGAGCCACTGGCAGAGACAGGAATGCGCGCGCCCAGTCGCCGCCGCGGCGCGTAACCATAGGGTCCAGCGTGTCCATGTCATGGCCGGTGTTCATGGTGAGCAGGTGCTTGACGCGCATCGCCGTCAGGTTGCGACTTGACCGTTTGGGCGCTTTGTCTTCAAAGAAGGAGAGCACGGGATCTTCCACCGTCAGACGGCCTTCAGCAACGGCGAGGCCAACCGCGGTTGATGTGAAAGACTTGCTCAGCGAAAAGAGCTGGTGAGGGTGCTCGGCAGCGTAAGGCGACCACCACGCCTCGGCGGCTACCTGACCGTGCCGCACGAGCATGAACGAGTGTAGGCCACCCACCTGTGCTTCGGTGGCCTGGACAAAGGATGCGATGGCGCTCGAAGTGATGCCGAGCGCTTCGGGCGTGCTGCGAGGTATACGTGCGACCATGGGGGTCTCCTTTCATGGCCAAGAACGCGAAGATGATAGCGCAAAGGCGAGAGCAACGCGAACACTCATGGCCGCAGAAGGGCACGGCAAGGCCGGAGGGTGTTACGGGCAGGCTGGCAGGTGTCGGCTTCGCGGCACTTGACGCCGTCGGCCGCAGATGCTATGTAGCAGAGCATCTGTAATCGCACCACTCGACGCTGACCTGCCACGAGCAGATATCGATCAAGGGCATTACACACTGATGCGAGAGGAGCCAACAGTATGAGACAGAATCGCCCCATCCAGTCGGCGGTCAAGGGCAGGCGACTGCTGCAGCGCGAGCCGATCGATGCCACCAGCTGGGCCTATATGAAGATGCTGCGCGAGGGCAGCAAGACCAAGCGGGTCTATGACGTCGATCCCTATGCTGAGGTTTACCGGTTTCGCGAGAACATGTATGGATTGCTGATCGAGAGCGCTGACGGCATGGGCGATGTCTGGATGTTCCTGATCATCGGCCCCGAAAAGGCCATGCTGATCGACACCGGCTTTGGCATCGGCAACCTCAAAGGCCTCGTCGACGAGATCACCGGTGGCTTGCCTCTCATCGTTACCAACACCCACTGCCACTTTGACCATGCCTATGGCAACTGCCAGTTCGACCGCTGCTACTGTCACGAGCTCGAGGTCGAAGCCATGAATCGCAAACAGGATTCGCATATTTGGGATTACCTGTTCGACGAGCAGGGCAACGGTATCTGGATGGAATTCGACCGCGAGGACATCGTGCCGTTCAAGATGTACGAGGTTGTGGGCGTGCCAGATGGCTACACCTTTGACCTGGGCGAGGGCTATGAAGTGGAGCTGATCTGGGTGCCAGGGCACTCGGCCGGCCACGCCATGTACCTGGACAAGCGCAACCGCAACCTCATCGCTGGCGACGGCATCATCAGCATGCGCGTGGGCATGAGTGGCGGCAGCCCTTTTACGACGGTTACGGCGTACCGTAGAGAGCTGGTCAAGCTATCGCAGCGTGTGCACGAGTTCGACCATATCTTTCCGGGGCATTTTGTGGTCGACCTCGAGACCA
Organism: Chloroflexota bacterium; assembly: GCA_012729155.1. GTDB lineage: Bacteria > Chloroflexota > Anaerolineae > UBA1429 > UBA1429 > JAAYDS01. The sequence goes on from JAAYDS010000029.1 coordinate 9,331, forward strand.
GCGTGGTCTCAAGCCTGATCGAGGCTTGCGATGCGATCATCGCCAATCCAGAGGACTATGACGATTGCGAGGAGCGCATGGGGCGCGAGATGCTGCTCAAGTTCGTCAAGGGCCTCGGCACCATCGGCTACAACCGTTCTAACGTCTGAGCATGCACGGCGACGCACAACCACGGGTGATGGGAGCAAGCGGTATGAAAGACAATATCGCCATCGTATCTGCGCTCAAGTCTCACAAGATCAAGGTCAGAGAGCCGATCGACGAGCGCTGCTGGGCGTATATGAAGCTGATGCGAGAGACCCATGCGACCAAGCGTATGGTGGCGGTCAATCCGTACGCTGAAGTCTATCAGCTACGCGACAACCTCTATGCAATCCTGAGCGAGCACCTGTCTGGCGCGGGCGACATGTGGGACTATCTGATCATCGGGCCTCAAAAGGCCATGCTCATCGATACCGGGTTTGGCGTTGGCGATCTCAAGGGCTTGGTCAACGAGCTGACCGGCAGCATGCCATTGATCGTGGTCAACACCCATGCGCACCCAGATCACGCTTCGGGCAACTGCCAGTTCGACCGGGTCTACTGCCACGCGTATGACGTGCCCCAGCTCGAACAGATGCGGAATCCCTACATCTGGGATGTGTTGTTCGACGAAGAGGGCAAGCCGATCTGGACCGAGTTCGACCGCGAGGACATCGTTCCGTTTCACAAGTACGAGATCGTCGGCTGCCCCGATGGCCACACCTTTGATCTCGGCGCCGGCCACGAGATCGAGCTGATCCACACGGCGGGCCACACGGCAGGCCATTGCATGTTCCTCGATAAGAAGCATCGCCTGCTCTTTGCCGGCGACGACGTGATCAGCATGCGTATCAGCATTGGGGCGGCCAGGCCCGACTCTCCATTTGGAGAGTGGGCCACGGTCACCAGATACCGTGATCAGATGGCCAGGTTGGCGGCGCGGCTCGACGAGTTCGACTATGTCTTCCCGGGGCACTTTGTGCTCGATCTGGAGAACGAGGTGATCCTCAACCTATTGGACGCGGCTAACGCCATCGTGGCTGACCCGCAGGGCTTTGACTATGAGGATGCCTTTGAGACGTCTGCCGGCGTGGCGAAGCGTTATCACAAGTTCGTCAAGGGGCTGGGCACGCTGTCGTACAACGACAAGACCGTGTAGCGCTCGCTTCGAGTGAGGCGCAAACAAACGCCGCTCTCACGGGCGGCGTTTGTTTCTGATGCGCCCAGCAGGGGTCGAACCTGCAACCTACGGATTCGAAGTCCGGTACTCTATCCATTGAGCTATGGGCGCCCAACGCCTCGGATTCTATGTCTGGGAGGCGTCGCTGTCAAGCCAGCTGAGTGATGACAGACTAGTTGACAGCAATGGGTGGGTGTGCTATGATGCCCGCAATTACAGCGTTGAGGCGAAAGATGACAGTCTTTGTGAGCGCAGTAGCGCTCGACGCCAACAAGAGCAAGTCGAAGAAGCCAGGCCTCGGGTCTGGTTAGGCTTGCTCGTACGCGCAAAGCGTAACAACAGAGAGCGGCTTTCCCAGACCGGGAAGGCCGCTTTTTTTGTTGGTCGGAACTGGTCGAATCAGATGTGTATGGAGGTGACGAACATGGTAGGCCACTGTCCAGAGTGTGATGCCGAGATCGAGTTGAACGATCCGATGGATGGCGAAATCGTCGATTGCCCTGACTGCGGGGTGGAGCTCGAAGTGGTGAGCATCGAACCGTTGCAGTTCGATCTTGCTCCTGAAGAAGAAGAGGACTGGGGAGAATAGCGATATGCCGCTCGAGGCGTTTAGCATCATCGAGTCCACATTGCGCGAGGGCGAGCAGTTCGTCGGCGCCAACTTTGGCACTGAGCAAAAGGTTGCGATTGCGCGGGCGCTTGACGAATTCGGCGTCGAGTATATCGAAGTGACGTCACCGGCCGCGTCTCCTCAGAGCTATGAGGACTGCAGAGCGATCGCCAGCCTTGGGCTGAAGGCCAAGGTGCTCACTCATACTCGCTGCACCATCGACGATGCGCGGCTGGCCATGGAGACAGGCGTCGATGGCATCGACGTGCTCATCGGCACGTCGTCTGTGCTGCGGCAGTTCAGCCATGGCAAGGATATCCCCCGAATCATCGAGATGGCCCGCGAGGTCGTCTCGTTTCTTTTGGGGCATGGTTTTGAGGTGCGCTTTAGCACCGAAGACTCGTTCCGCAGCAACATCGAGGACATCATTCCCATCTACCAGGCGGTGGACGAACTGGGCATCAATCGAGTGGGCATTGCCGACACGGTGGGCGTGGCCACGCCGATGCAGGTGTACAACCTGGTGTCGCGCGTGCGCCAGGCGGTGGGCTGCGATATCGAGTTTCATGGCCACAACGACTCGGGCTGTGCCATCGCCAACGCGTTTTGTGCGCTCGAGGCCGGTGCGACGCACGTCGATGTCAGCGTGCTGGGCATCGGCGAGCGCAACGGCATCGCGCCGCTGGGCGGGTTTGTGGCACGGCTCTATGCCCACGATCGCGCGCTGGTGTCCAAGTACAACCTGCCCAAGATCGTTGACCTCGATAACATGGTGGCTGACATCGTAGGCGTGGGCATTCCGTTCAACAACTATATCACCGGCATCACCGCTTTTACCCACAAGGCCGGCATTCATGCCAAAGCGGTGCTCAACAACCCTGAGACGTACGAGATCCTTGATCCGCACGACTTTGGCCTGACGCGCTATATCAGCATTGCGCATCGGCTCACCGGCTGGAACGCCATCAAGGCGCGCGCCGAGCAGCTAGACCTGACCATGAGCGATGCTGAACTGCGCGCTGCTACGGCGCACATCAAAGCGCTGGCCGACGAAAAGCCGATCGGGCTAGACGATGTCGACGCAGTCTTGCGACACATGATCCAAGAGAGGGGAGAGGCCCATGTCTGAGCTGCCTGCAGGCTTGACGCTATCAGAGCAGATTCTGTCGCATGCGGCAGGCGTGGCGGCACGAGCTGGCGAGCTGGTCATCGCGCCGGTAGATCGCTGCATGAGCCACGACTCGCTGACGCCCGAGGTCATCGAGGCGCTGCGCAACGAGCTCAAAGCGGCCCACGTCTTTGACCCCGAGCGCATTGCCGTGTTTGTGGACCATGTGGCGCCGGCCGCATCGGTGGCCACCGCTAACGCACAGATGAAGCTGCGCCGTTGGGTGGCAGAAGAGGGTATTCGGCACTTTTACGATGTGGGTGTGGGCGTGTGCCATCAGGTCATGATCGAAGAGGGGCTGGTGGCTCCGGGCCAGATCGCCATCGGCACCGACTCGCACTCGAATGCCTACGGCGCCGTCGGCTGCTTTGGCACCGGCGTGGGTTCGCGCGACATGGCCCTGGCCATGGCTACCGGCCAGAACTGGTTCCGTGTGCCCGAGACCATCCGCATCAACCTGCACGGGCGGCTGGGCCAGGGCGTCAGTGCCAAGGATATCAGTCTGTACCTCTGTGGCCTGCTGGGCATGGAGGGCGCCAACTATCAGGCGGTCGAGTTCCACGGCGCGCCATGGATGACCCTCGACAGCCGCGAGACGCTCTGCTCGATGACCACCGAGCTGGGCGCCAAGGCGGGCCTGTTCTACCCCGAGGGCGAGGCCGTTGCTCACCTGACGCCGCCCAACTGGCTGCGCCCAGACCCCGCGGCACAGTTCGTGCGCACCGTCGATGTGGACCTGAATGCCCTGCCCGCACAGGTGGCCCGCCCGCCTGAGGTCAACCATGTGACGCCGGCCGCCGACTTGGCCGACGTGCGCGTGGACCTGGTCTTTATCGGCACCTGCACCAACGGCCGCCTGCAGGACCTGCGCGCTGCCGCTGACATCTTGCGGGGACGGCGCGTGGCGCCCGGCGTGCGCCTGTTGGTGATTCCCGCGTCGCACCGCATCCTGCAAGCTGCTGTAGAGGATGGCACCCTGGGCACGTTGTTGGCGGCTGGAGCCACGGTGGGCACGCCAGGGTGCGGGCCCTGTATCGGCCGGCATATGGGTGTGATCGGCGCCGGAGAGGTCTGCTTCTCGACGGCCAATCGGAACTTTCGGGGGCGGATGGGTGATCCCGAGGGACTGGTCTACTTGGGCTCGCCCGAAACGGCCGCGGCCAC
>JAAYDS010000233.1 GCA_012729155.1 Chloroflexota bacterium
CGACGATGCAGCAGCATCGTTTTGACGATCAAGCGCAGGCGCACCCAGTTATCCACTGTCACGGGCACGGGCGTCACCGGCAGGCCGCGGGCATAGCGGGCCGCATTGCGCCCGATCTGGCGGTACGAGTCGAGTGTCAGGTTGGGCGACATCGAAAAGAGCTCCAGGTTGTTGAGCGGCGCCAGATCGCGTCGGTGAATGACCGTGGTGCCCCGCGACTGCAGGCCGATGGCCACGCCCGAGCCACTTATCTGTGCGCCAGCATAGCCGATGAAAGCGCAGTCGGCGCTGTGATACACTTTGACGATCCGTGCCGCCAGTCCCTCGGCGGCGATGCCGTAGATCAGCGCTTCGAGCACGGCCTCGTGGGGCAGGCCGCCGATGGTCTCGGTCAGAGCGCGCCCAAAGGCGGGCCCGACAGCGATGACGACCTCTGGCGCCTGACCTGAGGCGGCCGTGCCCAGCTCCGCTAGGCGTTCTGAGGGGCGGTCTCCCTGACCTTGCAGGTAGCGCTCAGGTGGTAATGCCTCTGGCAGGTCACTCACCTCGGCCCAGCGCTCACCCTGCAGCCGATAGCCCGTGCCAGGGCCGGCATAGTCGTTGGCGTCATTGAGGCCGCTCTGCACCTGCCACTCGCGGTCAAAGATGGCCGCTGGCTGCAGATAGTCGCCCAGCACGCGCTGGCGCCCTAACTCGAGCACAGCTGTGGCGATATCGCTATAGCCGGCGCGGTCGAGAGCTGTGACCATGTCTACGAGGGTAAAGTCCGACGCGAGCAGGGCATCGGCGGCCGCCAGATCGGTCACCCGATCGCGATCGGGCATGTCGCGGCTATCGCTGGCCTTTACCGCAGCCTGCACCTCGGCATCGCTGATGGGGGGCAGGCCCAACTCGAGGTAGAGCGCCTGGATGCTGCGCGCCGCGCGCTCGCGGACAGCGAGCACCTCGGGCTCGCGCACGGGGCGCAATCCAGCGTCGATCTGCATGTCGCGCTGCAACACCAGATAGTCGTCGTATTCGCTGCTGTCAAAGCAGCCGCCGCCGAACATATTGTCATAGCGTGGCATCGAGCTGAACCCAGAATGGATCAGGTCGGCGCCTGGGATGAACTGACACATCAACTTGGCCGTTTTTCGTATATCCGAGTGGCTCGCCAGGGCATCATTGCCCGCGGCCACCTCGAGGTTGAGCATCGCCGCCAGCAGGTTCTCGGCCAGAATGGCGCGCACACCCCCCGGCAGCGATTCGGGCAAGGCGACGCAGCTGATGGAGCCGTTCTGCACACCCTGGCTGCCAGCGCCACGTGTGGCCAGCAGGCAGCGGGCCTCGAGGTAGAGCATCGATCGTCCGTCGGCATGGCCCATCAAGGCCTCGGAACCGGTGCCTGAGGTGAAGCGTACTTTGATGCCGCGTGAGGCATAGGCCGATGCCAGGAACGCCTTGGACCAGGGCGTGTCGTCGCCGTCGATGAACACCTGCTCTGTGCCGTACACCGAGAGCGTTTCGGCATAGCTCGTCAGTCCTTTGATGCCCAGCCGCAGGCCCATGCCCTCTTCGACGGCGCACTGTGTGAGCACACCCGGTCGCCCCACCTGCGAGCCGACAAGGATCGCCAGGGCGTTGAGGGGCGCTGCGCGCGCCACGCCCACCGTGGTCTCGTTCTCGGCAAAGCCGCGCAACGCCGCCTCGGCGGCATCGGCGGCCAAAAGCACGGGGTTGTCGCTGCGATTGGTGACGTGCGCCTGGGTAGCCGGCGTGCGGCGGACGCGCATCTTGGCAAAGGCCTGCATCATCTCGAGCACGTTCAGGTGCCGTACGATCTCGACCAACTTGGCGGCGGTGCAGCCGCTCACCAGTCTCACGATGCGGCTGCGGGGCACGTTGATGTCTACCAGCATGCGGGCGATGGCTTCAGAGGGCGTTGACATGGCCTCATAGGCCATGTCGGCGTCGATGGCATGCTCAGCGATGAACAGATCCA
>JAAYDS010000234.1 GCA_012729155.1 Chloroflexota bacterium
CTCGACCGCCTTCCAGCGCGCGGGCAGCGCCAGCGCAAACGCCTCGGTGGTGTGCAGCACCTGTCCGGGCGGCGGCACGTCGGGCGCGGGGATCGCAGGCGCCACAGTCGGCGGCGCCACAGTCGGCAGCGCCACGGTCGGCAGCGCCACAGTCGGCAGCGCCACGGTCGGCAGCGCCACGGTCGGCGGCATCGACGTGGGCCGCGGCGTGGCCGTGGGCAGCGGCGCCATGGTCGGCGGCGCCAGCGTGGGCGCTGTCGTCGGCGTGGGTGCGGCGGCCAGCGGCGGCAAGAGGGCGCAGCCGCACAGGCTCAACGCGGCCACGAGCAGCACGGCGAGGCGTGGGTATGGGCGCATGGGGCTCTCCTAAGAATGGGCTGTCGACCGCAGCACGCTCTTCCCTCGGCCCGATCGTACTGCGCGCCCACACCGCCGTCAAGCGGCCGCTGACACCCCCAGGCGGCCTTGCTGCGCAAATCGGCCGACGGGTGTACAATCGCGCGAGGCAATCTCACCTGCTGCGAGGCGCCATGCTGCGAAGACAACTGCTGATCGGCTTTGCGGGCTACCTGCTGGTGGGCACCGGCGCGGTGCTGGTGCCCTCGCTGATGCCCGCCATCACCGCCGAGTTCACCGCCATGGGCCTCTCGCTGGCGGTGGTGGGCCTGCTGGTGCCGGCCACCAGCGTGGGGCGCATCTTTGGCATTCTGGTGGCGGGTTATGGCGCCGACCGTCTGGGCGGCGAGCGGCTGGTGTGGCTGACGGCGCTGCTGCTGGCCGCGGCGCTGGCGCTGACGGCGGGGGCCATCCACTGGGCGCTGCTGATGCTGGGCTATGTGGTGGTGGGGCTGGTGCAGGGGGCGCTCTCAACGGGCATCAACGCCATGATCTCTGATGCCGCCCACGAGGCGCGCGCCCGCGCCCTCAACACGCTGCACGGCGTGTATGGCCTGGGCGCGGCCCTCTCGCCGGTGGCCATCGGCGCGCTGGTGGGCACGGGCCTGCCATGGCGCTGGATTCTGGCGGGCGTGGGCGCGCTGTGGCTGGCCTATGGCCTGGTGGCGCGCTGGCTGGCGCAGGGCCAGGCCCCCGCCGCCACGGCGCAGGGCGGGCAGCAGTGGCGCCTGTCGATGCTGCTCGAGCGGCCCTTTTTGGCGCTGTTTACGATCGCGTTCATCTACAACGGCATCGCCAGCAGCCTGCTCAACTGGGTGGCGCTCTATACGCAGGGGCTGGGCGGCTTTAGCGCGCTGGCCTCGGTGTCGATGGTCTCGGTGTTCTATGTGGCGCTGACGGCGGGGCGCTTTGCCTGCGCGGCGCTGGCCGAGCGGCTGGGCTATGGCCGCACCTTTATGGCGCTGGCCGTGGGCGTGCTGCTGGCCTACCCGCTGGTGCTGCTGCGCGTGCACCCGCTGGTCGTCTCGGCGGGGGTGTTTGGCGTGGGGCTGAGCCTGTCGGGGCTGTTCCCCACGGCGCTGGCCGACGCCGCCAAACGCTACCCCGGGCAGACGGGCGCCGTCACCGGCACGTTGACGGTGGCGCTCACGCTGGGGTCGATCATCCCGCCGGTGTGGACGGGCTTTGTGGCCGACGCCGCCGGCCTGCACACGGCGCTGAGCGTCAACTATGCCCTGGCGCTGCTCTTGCTCGGGCTGGCGCGCTACCTGTGGCGCCGGCCCGCCTAGGGCCAGACGGTCAGCCGCAGCCAGAGGGCGCCCAGGGCCAGCGTCAGCAGGGTGATGAGCGCCCCCGCACGGGTATACTCGCCCAGCGTCAGGCGCACGCCGCGGCTGCCGGCGCTCTCGGCTACGATCAGGTTGGCCACCGAGCCCAGCAGCGTCAGGTTGCCCGCCAGCGTCGAGGCCATGGCCAGCGTCAGCCAGCCGGCGGCGGGGTTGGCCAGGCCCGCGGCCACCGGCTTGAGCAGCAGCACCGCCGGCACGTTCGACACGAGGTTGCTCAACAGCGCGGTGGCGCCCGTGAGCCCCCACACGCTCACGCCGCCATCGAGGCGCGCCAGCGCAAACAGCCGCGCGGTGACGCCGTTGAGCTCTAGCACGCCGCTCAACACAAACAGCCCCATAAAGAACAGCAGCAGCCCCCAGTCGCACTGGCCCAACACCTGCTCGGGCTCGACGCGCCGCGTGACGAGCAGGGCGCAGGCCGCCACAAAGGCCGCCAGCGCCACCGGCGCCCCCACGGCAAAGGCCACCAACAGCGCTCCCACCACCAGCAGGCTCTTGAGCAGCAGCGTGCGGTCGAGCGGGGCGGGGCTGGCCGCCGCGACGCCGGCCCAGCGCCCAGGCGCAAACTCGTCGCGATAGAGCAGCACCAGCACCGCCCACACCACGCCCAGCCCCAGCAGCGCCACCGGCGCCAGCGCCGCCGCAAAGCGCAGGTAGGGCAGGCCCGACGCCAGCCCGATGATCATGTTCTGCGGGTTGCCGGTGATGGTGGCCGTAGAGCCCACGTTGGCCGCGGCCGCCAGCGCGATCAGATAGGGCGTGGGGCGGCGCCGTGCGCTGGCCGTCACCTCGAGCACCAGCGGCGTGAACAGCAGGCAGATGGTGTCGTTGATCAGCAGCGCGCTCAGCAGCCCCGCCGCGGCGATCTCGACGGCCAGCAGCCCGCGCGGCGAGCGCGTCAGCCGCAGCAGCGCCCCACCCACCCAGCCAAAGAAACCCGCCAGCCGCAGGTTGGCGTTGATCACCATCATGCTGAACAGCAGCACGATGGTGTCTACATCTACCAGCGCCGCCAACTGGCCAAAGGCCACCTGCCGCGTGACCAGCAACAGCCCCACGCCCACCAGGGCCATGCTGGTGCGGTTGAGCCTGAGCCCAGGCACGCGCCCCACGGCGATGCCAGCATAGGTGAGCGCCACCACGGGCAGGGTGAGCCAGGTGTCGAGCATGCGGGGCCTCGCAGCATAAAGCTGCCCGCTAGCATAGGCCAAACCCCGCCTGCGCCAAGTGCACCACGTGAGCATTTCGTGATAGCCCCCTCGCTACACTGGCGTGAGAACGGCCAAGTTGCGCCTCTGGTTCGATTTGGCGTCTTTACGCTGGTGCGTTAAGATGATCGAACCATGCCGAAGCGGGTTGACGCGCAACGCGGCCCGCTGAATCCATCATCTTGCCGAGGTTGCCGTGACGCTTCGCCTGGGTCGCTGGTTGCTCGTTGGGTCTGCGCTGTGCCTGCTGCTGGGCCTACTGCTGGTTTCGGTGACGGCTGCTGGCGCAACGGCCGCTGGCGCAACGGCCGCTGTAGCAGCGGCCGACGCCCCCACCAGTGTAGCGCACGCCGACCTCGGCGGTGCCCTGCCGCCCGACGCGGTGGTCTACATCCACGAAGGCGCCGTGTGGCTCGCGGCCGCAGACGGCACTGCCGCCCGCGCCCTCAGCAGCAACGGCCGCGCCCTCGAGGCCGCCCTCTCGCCCGATGGCCGCCAGGTGGCCTACCTGCTGGCGCCGCCCGCAGTGCTGGCCGCCGGCATGGCGCCGCTGCCGGTACAGCTCTGGCTGACCGATCTGGCCACGGGCGAGACGCACACCCTGCTCGACAGCCTGGTCGAGCGCAGCCAGCTTGCCTGGTCGCCCGACGGCGCACGGCTGGCCCTGGTGCAGGGCGCCAGCCTGCAGGTGTTGACGCTGCAGCGCAGTGCCGAGGCCGGCGCGCTCTACGCCGTATCGTCGCAGGCCGTAGCGGTCGAGACGCTCTCGGCCGATGGCCTGGCCTACAGCAGCTACGCCTGGGCGCCAGACAGCAGCGGGCTGGTGGCGCTGCTGGCCGATGCGGCCGACCACCAGCGCCTGGTGCGCGTCGACGCCGAGGGTCTGGTCGACCTGCCTCTGCCAGACGAGCTGGCGACGGGCGATCCCGAGCTTGTGGCCGTGGCGCTGCACCCAGCTGGTCAAACGCTGGCCCTGCTCGACGGGCGCGGTGGGCTGTGGGCCATAGCGCCCTTTGGCGCGAACCCAGAGGACAGCACGCCGCTGGTGACGTCAGAGGTGGCGCTGGCCGCCTTTGCCTGGGCGCCAGACGGGCGGCAGCTGGCCTATGCCGACCGCCGCGGCGGGCTGTGGCTGGCCCCCACCGACGCGGCCGGCCTGCCCAACGAGGCGGCTGTGCGCCTGGGCCGGCTCAGTGCGCCGGCGCTGGCGCTGCAGTGGCGCGAGGGTCGGCTCTGTGC
>JAAYDS010000235.1 GCA_012729155.1 Chloroflexota bacterium
ACAAGATCGCGGCCTTGGGTGTGCGTATTCGCCGAGGGGTGTCTTTCCATGGTCTGGCCCTCAATGTGGCGCCCGACATGGCACACTGGGACCTGATTGTGCCCTGTGGAATCCGCGATGGTGGCGTTACTAGCATGGCCCTCGAATTGGGCGCTGCACCTCCAATGACCGAGGTGCAGCGGCGGCTAAGTGGCCACCTCGCCGCACGGCTCGGGGTCAGAATCGAGCACCAGACGCTGGAGCGGCTGCTGGCAGAACCGACTAAAGACTAGCCAAGCGGCCTACCCTGAGCCGCCATGAGCGCGACCACCTCGGCATGCGTGGCGGCACCTTCCATCGGGCCGCGCCGCGTCGTCGCCAGAGCTCCGGCTGCGTTGGCGTAGCGCCCGGCCTTTTCCAGAGGCCAGCCTCGCGCAAGCCCCACCAGCAGCGCTGCGTCATAGCAGTCGCCAGCGCCAGTGGGGTCTACCTCGGTAACACAATAGGCGGGCACATCGAGGCGACCTTGGACGGTGAACAGCGCCGAGCCGCGCTCGCCTAGCTTGAGGGCTACGAGATCAACGCCGCGCTCTAGAAGCTGCGCCACACCCTCGGCTGCAGAGTCACAGCTCGTCAGAGCCTGCAGTTCGGGGCCGCTGGGCATCACCACGCTGGCCAATTCCAGTACCGGCTCGCACACAGCGCGAATCTGCTCCAGCGGCATGAGCTCGGGCCGCAGATTCGGGTCTAGAGACACGTGCCCACCGCACGCCACCACGCGGTTGGCCAGTGTGTAGCAGGTGTCTCGCAGGGCTGCCCCACCGCTGAGCGATGATCCCATGATGTGCACCCAGCGTACATCTGCCAGCAGCTCATCAGTGATCTGCGCGGCGCTCACCCGCCCAGCAGCCGAATCTTGAAGGTGGAAGATGAACGAGCGACTGCCATCGCTGCGATAGGACACAAAAGCAATACCTGTCAATGCGCTGAGATCGCGCCGTAGACCGCTGCAATCGATGCCATCTGCCCGCAATCGAGCCGTGATGCAGTCGCCAAAGCCATCCTGGCCGACACAGCCGACAAAGGCAGTCGAGGCTCCCAGGCGAGCCGCTGCGCTCGCCGCAATAGCGGGGGCCCCTGAAGGGTAAGGGCCCGTCAGCGGGCCAGGGCGATCAAGAGGCAGATCGAGCTCGGTGCGCATTACTTCGACCAGTGCCTCGCCACAGAACACCAACTCTGCCATGCCGCACCTCATTCCTATGCTGCCCTGGATGCTACTATCGCCGAGCACTATGGTCAACGTATGGGATGCCCAGTGGGGCCATGTCTCCAATCGAAGGCATGGGTAAGCTGGGTAGTTGTGCTATAATATTGCGTGATCGTGTCGCCGTTCCATCTGCGCGGGTTGGAGGGCTTCTTGTCACCGTCCAAACAGCGCGGCCACGGCCGTTCATCGCTGGGGTTCGCGGTAGCGTGGTTGTGTGTGGCCGTATTCACCTGTGGGCTGGCACTCTCGGGCTGTGCACAGCCCGCTGCTGTCGCTCAGCACAGCACGCCCAGCCCCGGCGCAACTGCCGAGGTGAGCGTCTCGCCTGCAGCGCCTTATGACGAGCCCCCCTCAGAAGATGGCCCTGGCGAAACGATCGTCACGTTGCAGGTCTGGCTACCGCCAGAGATCGCTCGAGCCAGCATGTCGGTGCAGGGTCGGTCGCTGCTGTACATCGATGCCCTTGCCGAGGCGGCTGAGTTGCCCAAAGGCGTCCGCGTTGCTTCCATCACCAAAGACTTGCTCGGGCCTGCCGGCATGATCGAGAGCGCCCTGGCAACCGCCCCAGTGGTGCCAGAGAGGCTCCCGGATATGATGCTCATCGATGCATCCGAGCTTCAGGCGCTGGTCTCGGCCGGCTTGGCGCAGCCCCTGGATGGTGCTCTGCCCACGACGGTATGGCAAGAGATCTGGCCCTCTAGCCAAGAGGCTGTCATGATCGACGGGGTCGCTTTCGGCGCTCCCCTCTGTGTCGACATCCCTCTGCTCATCTACGACGTCGCTACATTGGCCGCACCCCCCGCGACGTGGGGGCAGCTGCTCAGCGGCGATCTTGCGCTGCTCTTCCCAGCAGCACCAGCTGCAAGCAGTAGCGATACCATTCTGACGCTCTACCTATCCGAGGCGGGGCACACGGCGACAGTTGCGCCTCAGATCGATACAACGGCGCTCACGCGCGCGCTCAGTGCCGTACAACTGGGCCGCGAGGCCGGACGCATCCATGCCGACGCCGTTGAGACCCTCGATGTCGACCAAAGCTGGGCTGCGTATGCCACCGACAAGGTGGATATGGCGGTCTCTACCTCGGCCCAGTTGCTGCGCGGTGGTGATAGCATGCCCACGACTCAGATCGCGCCCATCCCCCCTAGCGGAGACGCCCCTGTGTCGGTGGCGCATACAATGGCCTGGGTGGTCTTGACAACCGATAAGCAACACCGCGAACCGGCGATCGAGCTCGTACACGCCTCCCTCAGAGACGAACAGCAACGAGTGCTCTCAATGCGCACCTATCATCTGCCGGCAGTACGGTCAGCCCTTGACGCGAATACGGCGAGCCCGTGGCATGGCCCCCTGACACTTTTACTGACAGAGGCACAGCCAGCCCCGGCCGTCGCTGACTATGACCTGCTCAACAGGAGCCTCATGTGGGCCACAGCCAGCGTTCTGCGGGGGCAGGCCAGCCCCGCCGAAGCGGCCAATCTGGCGGCAGTGCGGGTGAGCGAGCAAGAGTGAGGTAGGGATGGCGAATCACGACCTGGGCATTCTCATGTACGAGTCTGGGCTGGACAACGAGGCCCACCGAGAGCTGAACCGCATCGGTCGGGCTGATATGCTCATCGGCATACCGACGCACCGCAACGCGCGCACGCTGGGCGAGGTTGTCGCGGCAGTAGTCGAAGGTATTGCGACGTATTTCCCCGACCGCCGCATCGTCTTGATGAATGCGGACGGTGGGTCATCTGATGAAACTGTTGAGGTCATCGCTAATGCGCCCACCCCGCTGAATGTGGTCAAGCTATTGACCGTCTATCAGGGACAGACGGGCAAAGGCAGCTCCATCCGCGCCATCCTAGAGGCGGCGGGCAGGCTCAACGTCAAGGCGTGCGTTGTGTTCGAGGCGCAGGCTCCCGGCATCACAGCCGAATGGCTGCCTTCGCTCGCTGGCCCGGTGCTGCATGGCGACGCCGCCACCTTCGGCTGTTACCATCGCAGCGCATACTCGGCTGCCCTCAACGACAATCTATCGTATCCCTTTGTACGTGCCTTCTTCAACACTGACTTACGCGACCCGCTGGCCCCCGAGTTTGCCGTATCAGGCGCTCTGGCGGCCCAGTTGGCCTCGTGTGACGTCTGGGAGACCAACATCGCGCGCTATGGCGTCAATGCGTGGTTGTCGACGTTTGCCGTCATCCACCGTCATCAAGTGTCGCAGGTCGACCTCGGCTACCGTGGTGAGATCAGCGGCGACCCCGGCGCGCTGCTCGACCCGCGCATCATCCATACCACTATGGCTCTCTTTAGGCTTCTCTCCGCCGAACGCTCGCGGTGGGAGAGGGATGACGCACCCCCGCTTCACGTGCCCCTCAAGGGCGGACACTGCAAGGACCGCGAGGTGCCAGGCCCAGACTGTGAGGCCGTGCTGTTGGCCAGTATGCGCGAGGGTCTGGAACGCTATTCCGACCAGCTATCTGAGGTGTTGCTTCCTGAACGACTCGAACGGGTGCTGTCTCTGGCGGCGGCGTCAGACAGCGAGTTCACCTTTCCCATACCGCTGTGGGCCGAGTGCGTACTCGACATGGCCTTGAGCTACAATGCGGGCGAGGGAGACCCCGATCGGGTGGCCGAGGCCATGCTGCCTGTCTTCTTCGGCCGCACTGTCAGTTACATACGAGAGACCCAGGGCATGCCTCCGGCGCAGCGAGAGCGCACAGTACGCCGCATCGTCAAAGCCTTTATGCAGGCACGCATCGCTTTCGACAGGGCCTGGCAGGAGCATGTGTTCTGGGAGGATGTCGACGACCGCTTCTGGTAGGCATCGCACCTGGTGGCCAGAGACTTGAGCAAACGGCAGGCCCGTGTAAAAAGAACGATCCCGCTCTTTCGAGCGGGATCGTCTGCTTGATCAGCAACCTAGAAGCGGTCGAAACCGCCGCGGCCACCGCCACGGCCAAAGCCGCCCGAGTCGCCGCCGCGCGAACCACCGCGAGGGCCACCACGGAAGCCACCACCACCGCCACCGCCGCCAGCGGCGCGAGGCCTGGCCTGGTTGACCGTCAGCGGGCGACCCTGAAAGTCAGAGCCATTCAAACCCTCGATGGCCGCCAGAGCCTGTTCGTCGTCTGCCATCTCAACAAAGCCAAAGCCGCGCGAACGGCCAGTTTCGCGGTCGATGATGACGCGAGCTGACTCGACTTCGCCAAACGGCGCAAACAGCGTGTTGAGATCCTCGTCCGAGGTCCGATAAGGGAGATTGCCGACATAGATGTTCACAGTACCCGTACTCCTCTTTCGCCACAAAAACTAGATACTCGAAAGTTGGTCCTTGGCGAAGAGCTCAACTTTCCGGACACGGTCATACAGGGCGTGTCTCCCTTACCTATGGTGACCGTCCACCCAATGTGAGACGGATTGCACCCAGTGGAGATGGCGGGAATCGAACCCGCGTCCAAAGAGTTCGTCCAGAAGCTTACTACAGGCATAGTCGATCTATTTGTGTCTTGCGTTCCCGGCCCCGATCGACAGGGTCACGAGTTCGCCAACCGATTCATCTTGTGCTGGTGTATCGGTGTCGCCCAGCTAGCATCCCGATTTGATTACGCCCACTCCCAACCTCTCGGGCAAAGGCCAGGGTGAACGTGAGCGACGTATCGCTCAGTGGCGATTATGCTCTACCGCTTACGCGGCGAGCGCAAAAGCCGGAGTTGTCTTGGTATTGGCACTTGTGTGCGTTGCCCCTTGATGACGGGGTGAGGCGCCCCGGCCTGCAACCGCTGACCAGCCCTCCCTGTCGAAGCCTGTCATCCCCAAAACACATAGTATTATACCATGCATCAGGGCAAATGCAAGCGACGGCATGGCGCTGCGAAGCATCGGTGGGTACAAGCGGTCAACGTGTGCCAGAACCCTGTGCCATC
>JAAYDS010000236.1 GCA_012729155.1 Chloroflexota bacterium
GCTGGCGATGTCCGCTCGGCCAGCACCAGTGATGCCGCCCGCCTGCTGACCTTCTGGAACCATGTCTATGGCGCCCACGAGGGCTATGTGCCGCTCGATGAGACGCTGTGGCGCTGGCGGCGGGCCGAACGCCCGGCCGTCTTGCCGTCAGAAACACTGTTCTGTGAGATCGATGAGGCTGTCGTGGCGGCTGTGAATCTATGCGCCGCACCGGTCATCGGTGAGCGCAGCCGCTCGCTCGTGGTCACCGATCTGGCTTGGGAACCCGGTGGGCCCGGTCTCGAGCGGACCCGAGCCCTGCTGCAGTGCCTGCCCGACGACGCCGAAGCACGCATCCTGGTGCCCGAGAGCGACAAGGCGCTGGGTCGCCTCATCTCAGGAGATGGCTGGTACGAGATCGGGCGTGAAGCGGCCATGCTGGCGCCGCTGTCGCGCGAGGGAGAGCGGCGGTTGGTGAGCCTGCAGACGCCGTGGTATGCTCTGCCCGAATCGGTCATCGGCGTATAGTCACGAGGAGGCAAAGATGAAACTAGAGACACTGTGCTTTGAGGAGGGTGGCCCGCAGAACACAGCCGCCACGCTCGATCACGCCCTGAAGCGTGCCCTGGCTCTGGGCATCAAGCAGGTGGTGGTGGCTTCATCGCACGGAGGCACTGCCCTGGAGGCAGCGACTCGCTTTGGCCCTCATAGCATCAAGGTTATCGCCGTGTCCATCGGCCATGGTTGGGACTCGCTGGGCTGGTGTATGACGCCGCAGGAGCGCGCCAAGGTTGAGGCGGCCGGTGTGCAGGTGGTTACAGGCATCCACGCCCTGGGCGATGGAATCGGCTCTGCCTTTAGCGAGAAACACGGCGGACGCGCCCCCGAAGAGATCGTACGGCAGACGCTGTACACTTTTTGCCAGGGGATGAAGGTCGCGGTCGAGTGCATTCTCATGGCCGCCGAGGCAGGCCTGCTGGATATGGAGCAGGAGGTCATCGGCATTGCCGGCAGCAGCGAGGGCGCCGATACGGCCATCGTCTGCCTGCCTGCCTATCCGCGCACCTACCTGGATCTGAGAGTGCGCGAGATCCTTGCCAAACCGCGCCTTGGCTAGGCCGTGATGGACGAAACGACGACCTTTGCCGAACTCAAGCAGTACATCGCCGATTTCGTGGCAGCCCGTGACTGGTCTCGCAATCACGATCTCAAGAGCCTGTCGGCCTCGGTAGCCATTGAGGCCGCAGAGCTGCTAGAACACTTTCAGTGGCTCGATCGTGCCGAATCGCTCGCGCTTGTAGAGGATGAGGCGGTGCGTGCCGAGGTGGCGGCTGAAGTGGCCGACGTACTCATCTACCTGCTGCAGTTTGCCAACGTTGCCGGCATCGACTTGAGTGAGGCCTTTCGCACCAAGATGGCGCGCAATGCACTGCGCTTTCCGCCAGGCCTGCCATGGGGCAGCGGCGACCAGACCCAGACAGCCGAGTGTAAAGGTCAGGCAGAGTCACAGGCATGAAGAGAACGATTGCGCTACTGTTGACCATCATTTTGCTGAGCGCCTGTGGCAGGCAAACGCCTACCGTGACGCCACAGCAGCCGCTCACCGCGACGGCCGAGCTGGCGCCGACGGTGGCGTCAGCAGCGACGCTGATGCCGATGGTGCAGCCCACTGAGGCAACGGCCGAGTCCACAGCAACCGTTACTGTGGCGGCTCCTGAGAGCAACCTCGCGCCTACC
>JAAYDS010000237.1 GCA_012729155.1 Chloroflexota bacterium
CGGGCGACAGGCTGCTCGTCGATAGATCATAGCCCAGCAGGCGCGCCGTCTCACCCAGGGTGGCCCTCTGTGCATGCTGCGTCGTCGGTGGGCTGTACAGCCGCTCGGTGTGCTTCACAGTCAGATCGGTCAACGGCACGGGCTCGGGCAGCAACGGTTCACCCTCTGAGCCCAGAAGCGGATTGAGCACCAGGGTGTATACGCCGGTGTCTAGCTCGTCGGGCACCGGCACCAGGTGATGGATCTCGAGAGCCTCGCCACTGCGCCAGTGCTCTGACGCTTGTCCAGTGCCAACCAGTGGCTGTGCGGGTGTCCAGGTCACCACGCCATCTTGTGCGCGCCAACCGAGCGCCAACTGCACCCCTGGCATCAGCTGTCCGCTGGGTCGCATAAAGAGGGCCAGATCGGCCCGCTCGCCGGTGGCGAGCGCCTCGCCGTCCAGGCGGTAGCCCAGCAGCATCAAGCCGCCCAGGTCTATCCCCAGCACAGTGTGTTCGGCCAGTTCGCTGTCGGCGGGGGGAAGCAGCGCTGGCTCCACCTGCACCGTGCCCAGCGTCAGTTCGGTGCCCAACAGGCGCCCCGCATCGTCGACCAGGGCAAGGGGTTGATGGTCATCCAGGGCGTACAGCCCCATCACCACCCGATATTCTCCCCAGGGGATGCCCGCGCGCAGGGGGATGGCCGCATGCACCACCTGAGTATGCCCTGGCTCCCACGCCGCTGCCGGCAGGCCGCCGCGCTCAATCAACCGCTCGTCGAGGCTGCCCCATACGCGGTCCTGATTATCGAGCACTCGCGCATAGAGGTGCCAGTTCTCAGACTGTGGCGCTTGCGGCGAGAACTGCAGCGCCAGGCCTACCGACTGGCGATACTGGGCCGTCGGCGTCAGGCCACAGGCTTGCAGCGTCAAACCGCTCTGCCAGGTCGCGTCCAGCGGCGTGCTCGGCGTCACCAGGCGCGGCGGTTGCCCGGGCAGCTGCACATAACGGCGCGCCACGCCCAGTCTGAAGGGGCGCGTCTCGATCAGCAGCGCACTCTGGTCTAGCTGCGTCTGGATGGCGCGGCCTGCTGCGCTGTGCCAGTTGTAGCGCAGGTAGATAACGCTGTCAGCGTTGGCTGTGGCCAGGGGCAACGCCTGTTCGATGGCCGCTGGATCATCTGTCGGTAGCTCTGCCCAGGGTAGCTCGGCGTGTCGTTTGGTCAGCGCGGTGCTCATGTTGCTCACGATGACGGTCTGCCCCGGATAACTGCGCTGCAACCACTCGCTGAGGGCGGGGTCGTCGTTGGCAAACACCCAGGCGACAGGCACACCGGCGATGCGCGCCACATATTGTGCCGGCCGCACGCCGAAGTAGTAGCGATTCGCCGCGGCGTTCTCGTTCTGCGCATCAGCGATGTTTACGAGCACATAGTCGGCCTCTGGCAACCGCTCCTCGATGAGGGGCACGGTGCTCCCTGCAAAGTAGGGCGCTACGCCGGCGGTTGACCAGGTGGCCACTGTGAGGCGCTCGGCCCCGGGCAGCCCGGCCAGGTATCGCGCCGCCTGCGGCACTCCCTCACCCCAGCCCACCGGCAGGGTGACAGCGGCCCGCGCCAGCCCACCGGCCAGGGGATTGTAGAACGCCAGCAGATCAGCAGGATACAGTGGTACCACATACCCCAGCCAGCCTAACGCCAGCAAGAGCGACCCCAGCAGCGCCACACCCACCGAGCGCCACACCAGCCGCAGCACACCTGGCCGTAGCACGCGCTCGGCCACCAGATCGAGGGCCAGGGCCAGGCCAAGGCCCCCGAGCGTCTCCAGGGCCAGCAGAGCGGGTAGAGCATAGCGATCGAACTTTTTCTCCGCCAGGCCCAACATGGCCAACAGCAGCGCAGCAAAGGCCAGCAACGCCAGGCTGAGGCGACGGCGGGCATCGTCGCGCTCCAGCGGCAGCCGCACAAGGACGGCTGCCGCCGCCAGCCCGCCAAACAGCAACGCCAGAGGCGTCATTCGGAGCCACAGCACCACCGGGTAAAACATGGCGCCGACCTGGTCGACTGGCTCACCCTGGAAAAAGGTTGCTGTGGCGCCGGGATCGAGCGTCGCATACTCGACCGACAGACTGAGTAGCGCACTCACGGCCCGCAGCGGCGATACCCACACGGCCGGCCACAGCAGAGCAAAGCAGATCACCCAGCTGCCTGCCCATTGCGCGAGGGCAGTCAACAGCGCAAGCGGCCGATGCTCGGCCTGGCGCAGCCAGTGCCACAGAATCACCAACGCAGCGGCGGGCGCCATGAATAGCCCCACTGAACGGGTCAGCGCTGCCAGCGCCGCCAGCGCCCCCGAGGCCAGCAGCGCACTGCGGTGCCCCTGCTCAAGGTGTAGCAGCGCCGCCAACAACGATAGCAGCATCAGCCCTGCCGTCAGCGCATCGAGGTGCAAGAGCCTGCCCAACGCCGTGTAATAGGGGCTGAGAGCCAGGGCCAGCCCAGCCACCGCGGCCATGCGACGCGTCAGCAGCCGGCTCAGCAGCAAATAGACGCCGATCACCACCAGCGTATTGCAGAGCCAGATACCTGGCTTGGCATAGGGCAGCAGCGCGGCCAACTCGCGGAGCGCAGCGGCATCGTGCAGTTGCTCGGGGAACTGGATACGCGCCGCGCTTTCGAGGGCGCTCAGATCGACGCGCCCCGTTACCAGGCGATGCCAGTTGAGTGAGAGCGCCCCTGCCCACATGGTGATCACGCCCGGATGGCCGGTCTGCAGGGTCTGGGCCAGGTCACCAGCCCGTAGCCCGAGCAAGAACCGCACCGAGCGTAACACCCAGGCGGGCTCATCCCACGAGACCATGGCCAACGGCGCCACTGCGCGCACGCCAAAAGTGACCGCGCCCAGCACGATGGCGATCAGGCCATCATACAGGCGCCCGATCCAGCGCGGCACGAGCCCTGCGACGCACGGATCGTTTTGATGATCTGGTGAGGATTGCATTGCGTGCAACTCTGTCAGGCGCGCCGAGCCAGGTCGCGGATCGCCTGCTTGACGCGCTCAACGTCGGGAAGAGCGGCGGCCTCGAGGGCGCGAGACAC
>JAAYDS010000238.1 GCA_012729155.1 Chloroflexota bacterium
CCCCATCCCCTAGACCTATTTGCTCTGGATACCCATTCGCGCGTATCATAGGCGCAACATCAGCCACTGGCCACGGGTCAGTGCCTCGGGTGAAAGGAGTCCCCATGCCCAGCGTCAAAGGAACCCAGACCGAAAAGAACCTGTTGGCCGCCTTTGCCGGCGAGTCGCAGGCGCGCAACCGCTACACCTTTTTCGCCTCGGTGGCGCGCAAAGAGGGCTATGAGCAGATCGCAGCCATCTTTGCCGACACCGCCGACAACGAAAAAGAGCACGCCGAGATGTTCTTCAAGCTGCTCGAGGGCGGCGACGTCGAGATCACCGCGGCCTACCCCGCCGGCGTGATCGGCACCACCGCCGAGAACCTCAAGGCCGCCGCGGCCGGCGAGCACCTGGAGTGGACCACCCTCTATGCCGATTTCGCCCGCGTGGCCCGCGAAGAGGGCCTGCGCAACGTCGAGGTGGTCTTCCGCGAGATCTCTGAGGTCGAAGAAGAGCACGAAAAGCGCTATCTCAAGCTGCTCGACAACGTGCTCAACGGCACCGTCTTTGAGCGCGACGAGGTGGTGCGCTGGCGCTGCCGCAACTGCGGCTATGTGCACGAGGGCAAGTCGGCCCCCAAGACATGCCCCGCCTGCCTGCACGCCCAGGCCTATTACGAGCTGCTGGCCGAGAATTACTAGCCACTAAAGCCGGCCCTGGGGCCGGCCCTGCTCTACGACGGGGCGCTGTGCGGCCACCACGGCTGCGCGGCGCCCTGCCCTCGCCCCCGTTTGACCCTGGCCCGCCACCCCGCTATGATGCCCCCATAGCCCCTTGATGAGGTGAGCAGACGATGGGCTTTCGCGGCATGCGCGGCCTGGTCAACGCCCCCGATGAGAAACCCGCCATCACCTGGCCGCTGCTGCGCCGCGTGCTGGCCTATGCCCGCCCCTATCGCTGGCTGATGGCCGCCATGCTGGCGCTCATCCTGGCGCACAGCGCGCTGGCGCTGGTGACCCCGCTGGTGATGCGCGACCTGATCGACCGCACCATCCCCGCGGGCAATGTGCGCCGCCTGATCGGCCTGGCGCTGGCCCTGCTGGCCCTGCCGGCCGTCGACGGCGCCCTGAGCGTCGTGCAGCGCCGCGTCAGCGCCCGCGTGGGCGAGGGCGTCATCTACGACCTGCGCCTGGCCCTCTATGCCAACCTGCAACGCATGTCGCTGCGCTTTTTCACGCACACGCGCACCGGCGAGCTGATGAGCCGCCTCAATAACGACGTGCGCGGCGCCCAAAACGCCATCACTAGCACCACCGTGGGCATCCTCACCCACATCATCCGCGGCGTGTCGGTGCTGGCCATCATGCTCACCCTCGAGTGGCGGCTGACGCTCATCAGCGTGGTGATTCTGCCGCTCTTTATCCTGGCGGCGCGCGCCCTGGGCACCCGCCTGCGCGATCAGGCGCGCGATGCCCTCGAGGCCACCGCGCAGATGAACGCCATGATGAACGAGACCCTCAACATCGGCGGTGCGCTGCTGGTCAAACTCTTTGGGCGGCGCCAGGTCGAGATCGACCGCTTTGGCCGCAGTGCCGCCCGCGTGCGAGACCTGGGCGTGCTCCGCGCCGCCACCGGCTCGGCCTTTGGCGTCATCATCGGCCTCATCAGTGCCGTGGGCTCGGCGCTGGTCTATGGCCTGGGCGGCTACCTGGTCATCCAGGGCGCCTTTACCGTGGGCACCATCGTGGCCTTTGGCGCCTACCTGGGCAGCCTCTACAGCGCACTGCAGGGCCTCTCGAACGCGCCCGTCGAGTTTGCCACCTCGATGGTCAGCTTTGAGCGCGTGTTCGAGGTGGTCGACCTGCCGGTGGATATCCCCGAGGCGCCCGACGCCCTGCCACTGACCGACGTGCAGGGCGAGATCGTCTTTGACAGCGTGACCTTTGCCTACCCCGACAGCCGCGGCAACGGCGACGATGGCGGCGACGGCTTGCTCTCAGAGGTGCGCCGCTATGGCCGCATGGAGAACGTGGCCGCGGCGCTTTCGGGCGGCGAGTCGGTGGTCGTCAGCGAGCCGGCCATCATCCAGGAGCCGCCGCGCGTCGCCAACGACCGGCCCACGCGCGCCCAGATCATCGCTGTGGGGCTGGCCCCCGCCGACGATGACGACGACGCAGCTGTTGCAGACGCCGACGCCCCCCGCCGCAGCCAGGCGCGGCGCATCGCGCTCGATAGCGTCAGCTTTGCCGCCCGGCCAGGGCAGCTGGTGGCGCTGGTGGGCCCCAGCGGCGCCGGCAAGACCACCCTCACCTACCTCATCCCGCGGCTGTACGACCCCACGTCGGGCGCCATCCGCATCGAC
>JAAYDS010000239.1 GCA_012729155.1 Chloroflexota bacterium
GCCCGCGGTCACCATGGGCTGTCGCGGCGTTGGGCCTGGGCCTGGTTCGCGGGCTATGGCGCCCATCTGCTGTGCGATTCGCCGCTGGTGGGCCAAGATCTGCCACTGCTCTGGCCCTGGCGTGCCTACGCCTACAGCAGCACAGGCGTGCCCCTGGGCTATCTCTTTGACGGCGGGCCGCTGCCCTGGTGGACACTGCTCGCCGAGACGCTGCTGGTGCTCTACACCCTCGCCGCCGCGCCGCCCGTCAAGGCCTGGCTGCTGCGCCGCCGTGCGCGGGCATAGAGAACCCCGCCAGGCCTGCGCCTGACGGGGTGGGGGGAAGAGAAGAGCGCTCGGGCCGCTCGGTTCAGCGTCCTGGGATCGCCAGCACCCAGCCGATCTCGATCAGGTCGGGGTTGACGATGGTCGCAAAGCTTCCGCCCGAGCTGTTGGTCAGCTCGACGATCTCCATGTAGCGCCGGCCCTCGCCCAGCAGCCGCTGCGCGATCTCGAACAGTGTGTCGCCGGCCACCACGGTGTATTGCCGCGTAGGCGCCGCCATCACGGGGTCGCCCGGCAGCAAGATGCCATCGACTATGTGCACCAGGCCGCGCGTGGCCAGCTGGCCGCTGGGCGGCTGCACATCGGCACGCACGATGGGCAGGCCGTTGATGCTCACCTGCTCGCCCGAGCGCGCCACGGCCAGTTGGCCGCCGTCTTTCGCTGTGAGCAGGGCGCCGTCGGTCAGGTCAGCCGCGGCCACGCGCCCCGAGACCACATGGTGCTGCCACACCTGGGTGCGCACCGCCCCGTCGCTGGCCAGGGTGTGCAACTGCGCGTCTGTCAGCCGCGCCCAGGCATCGCCCGTGGGCATGAACAGGGTGTAGGCGCTTTCGCCCTTGAGGGTGTCCACCATCATCTGATACATGGCCGGCAGCTGCGCGGCGATCAGGTCGATGGTCTCTTGCGGGCGCCCCGCCAGGGCCGCCTCGCTGGGCACCACCAGGTCGACCAGCCCCAGCGTGGCCAGGTTGTCCAGCTGTTTGACTGCTGGGTCTACCGCCGCGCCCTGGTCTACCAGCGCCGACGTCTGCCCGCCAGGGATGGCCAGCTTCCAGCCGATGTGGATCAGGTCAGGGTTGTCGATAAAGGCAAAGGTCGGGTCGGTGGCATGGCGGGCGTTGGTGGCCTCGACGATGTGCATGTACGAGGGCACGCCCAGCGCGCGGGCGATGGCCCCCAGCGTATCGCCGCGCTGCACCACATGGGTGCCCGTATCGGCCGCCAGGGTGATGGGCCCCGCCAGCAAGGCCAGCAGCGCCAGGATGACAAATAGCGTTTGGGTGCGTTTCACGGCGTCAAACCTCCACAGCTTAGACTCCCACCTCTCTAGAGTCTAGCAGGGGCCTCTTACGAAACTCGCACGAAAACGCCCTTTCTTTATGCCCCCTACAGTGTAGCGTGTGCGGCCGCGATGCAGCCAGCCGCCACGGCTGGCGCCATGATGGCTGCTAGCGTCGTCGGCGCACCTCGATCTCTTCGAGCGCCTGCTCGCGTGTCTCGTGCGGGCTGAACAGCAGCACGATGGCGATGGGCAGCAGCCCCACGGCCGCCGTCACCAGCCAGAACAGCTGCATGTCAGGCGAGCGGTTCAGCAGCACCGCCGCCAGCGCCGGCCCCGCCACATAAGACACGCGCGCCAGCGTCGTGGTCCAGCCCATGCAGGCCCCGCGCCGCTCGGTGGGAAAGATCTCGGGCACAAACACCACGATCCATGTATAGCTGAACGATGTGAAAAAGCCGCTCACCGCCGCCGCCAGTGGCAGCCAGATGCCCTCGGCGTAGGCCAGCGCGCCCACAAACAGTGCCAGCCCCAGGCACCCCAAGATCAGCGCGCGGTTGCGCCCGATGCGGTCCATCAGCCAGCCGCCCGCGGCGCCGCCCAGCATGGCCATCACCAGCGTGCCCAGCAGCACCAGCGACCATTGCGACAGGCTGTAGCCCTTGAGCGTCATAAAGTAATAGCCCGCCCAGTAGTAGAGCACCTGATAGGTCAGCCAGGCCAGCCACACCCCCGCCGAGATGAGGATATAGCGCAGGTCGTGCCGGTCGATGACGCCCAGCCCAAACAGGTGTCGGCGACGTCGACCCGCCGTGCGCTCGTCGCTGACGCGGTTGTAGCGGTGCGTCTCGCGCATGAACAGCCACATCACCAGCAGGGGGATCATCAGCACGAACATGGCGCCGTACATCCAGCGCCAGTCCAACCCCCAGCGCTCGATCAACAGCGGCGGCAGCAGCGCCTGTAGCGGCAGCAGCCCGATCACGTAGACGATGGAGACATTGCGCGCGCGGCTCTCGGTGGGCGATTCTTCACTGATGGGGATGGTCCACATGTTCGATACGGTGGCATAGATGGCCAGCGCATAGAACAGCATGAACAGGTGCAGCGAGGGCGTGAACACCAGGATGCCCAGCGATGCCAGCCCCATCAGCAGCACCAGCACCAAGATGGCCCACTTGCGCCCGATGATGTCGTTCAGGCCGTTGAGCGCAAAGATGAAAAAGCTCGAGATCAGATAGAGCGCTTCGAGCCACGAAAAGCGCGCCGCGCTGATGCCGTACTCTTTGAGCACATAGGGGATGGCCGTGGTCTTGACGGTAGACAGGTACTGATCCATGATGGCCACCAGCCCCATATAGGCCATCAGATAGACCAGATAGCCCTTGCCGCGGTGCAGCGTGGGGCTGGGCGCGCTCTGCTCGTTGGTGCTCATAGGTACTCCTATCGCTGGTTTGCGTGGCGGGCAGCATAGCACAAGGCCCTGCGCCGCGCGATATGGCATTGCCCCGATAACCCCGCCGCCGCTCTTGCGATGCGCTCGTTGTAGCGCAGGGCATTGCGGGTTACCATAGCCCCAGCCCGTGGTACGAGGAGACCATGACCGCAGCGCCACCCGCACCCGCCCCTGGCAACGACCTGCGCGACGAACTGCGCAGCCGTGTGTTGACGCTGCTGCAGGTGGCACTGGCGGCCGCCGGCACCCTGACC
>JAAYDS010000240.1 GCA_012729155.1 Chloroflexota bacterium
GCATCGAACTGGCCGTCGGCATAGCGCGATAGGTCGACGATGTTGCCCTGCTCGATGGTCAGTGCCGCGCCGACGCCAGCTTGTGCGGCCTCGCGGCGCGCAATGGTCAGCAGTTCGGGCGTCAGATCAAGCAGGGTGATCTGCAGGCCACGCCGAGCCAGAGCGATGGCATAGCGCCCTGGTCCACCGCCAGCATCGAGCACCTGGCCTGCCCTGGGCAGTAGGGGGGCGAGAAAGTGCAGCGTAGTGTCATACTCGAGGCGGTGGAACGGGTCTTGATCCAGCCGCGCCCACTCACGATCAGGGTCTTGGCCGTACAGAGCGGTGATGTGCGGCATGTGACTCCTCTCTCGCCGCAAGGCGTGCCTCACCCCTCTATGGGCGCGTCGGCATCGGTCTCAAGGATGGCCTGCGCCAGCGCCACGTCGTTGGGGTGTACGCACACCTCGACACGACCCAGGCCATCTACGGTCAAGCCAAGGACGCGCCCCACCGCCTCGTAGCGCAGCACTACCTGCAGGCCCTCAGCCTCGAGTTTGCTGCGTGCCACTTCGGCGGCCAAGGGGCCCTGTGAGGTATACACCACCACCAGTTCAGGTCGTGCACTCATAGCTCTACATACTGGACTTGGAGCGCCTCATCCTCCTCATAGCCCAGTACGGCCAGGGGGATGCGCTCGCACAAGGCGGGGTTCACCAAACACGTAATGTCTTCTCGGGTAGAGAGAACCCGCTCCAGCCGCCCATCGACCATCTGTATGACACGATCACAATACTCGACCATGCGCAGGTCGTGCGTCACCATGATGGCAGCGCGATTCTCTGCGTGCACCAGCTGTGCCATGGTCTCGACCACCTGGAAGGCGCGCTCCGTATCGAGCGATGCTGTGGGCTCGTCGGCCAGTACCAGTGTGGGCTGGTTGATGAGCGACCGCGCGATAGCCACGCGTTGCTGCTGTCCGCCAGAAAGCTGTCGCGGCAATGACTTCAGACGCTCTTCGAGGCCCAGGCGGACCAGGAGCTCGCGAGCACGCTCGCGCCCCGGACGATCGTACTCGCCGTTGAGCCGCAGCATGTACTCGACGTTCTCGAGCGCCGTCAGATAGGGCACCAGGTTATTATCCTGGAAAGTAAAGCCGATCTCGCGCCGACGAAACGCGGTGCGCTCGCGCTCTCTCATCTGCGTCAGGTCTTGCCCAGCGATGCGAATGGCGCCCGAGTTGGGCGCCAAAAGCCCCGCCAGCATGGCCAGCATGGTTGTCTTGCCTGAACCGCTGGGGCCCACCAGCGCGACGAACTCGCCTCGTTCAAGCGCCATCTCCATGCGGTCGACGGCAGTGATGATGCCATCTCCCGAGGGCGAGGGGTATTCCTTGGTGACCTGCACGGCCTCTAGTGCCAGCGTCATGCGCCCTCCTAGGCAGACAGGCCGAGCGCTGTGAGCGGCTCGACGCGCAGTGCATAGCGGATAGACACCAGCCCGCCCAGCGGGCCCATGAGCATGATCGAGCCCACTGCGGCCAGCCCCGACTCCCAGGTAAAGACGATCGGCACATTCCCCGGAAAGACCTGCGCCAGTCCCAAAGCGGCTGCGCCGCCGATCAGCACGCCAATGGCCGTCACCAGCACGATCTGCAGTAGCGAGGCCACGGCGATGGTGCGATTGGGCGTGCCCACCGCCTTGAGCATGCCGATCTGCCCCACCTTTTGCAGTGTCTGAATCTGAAAGAAACCGCCGATAACCAGCACGCCGATCAGCAAGGCAAAGCCACGTTGTGTGTTGAGCGTGCTCTGTTGCTCGCTGTAACCTGGGGCATTTTCCCACGTCGCCTGGCGGTCAGCGATCGCAACGCGATCGACCTGCTCCAACAGGGCCTGGCGCACCTCGTCGGCCTGGGTTGGGTCGGCCAGTCGCACGGCCGCGATGTTGTGGGGCAGCTCCGTCATGTTCGAGCCGCCGGCCATGGCCTGGCTGCGGATGCGATCCCACGTGTCCATGGGCACGAACACGGCCGAGCGGATGCTGTACTTGCGGCTGTCGGTGATGCCGATGACGGTGAGATCGTAGAGCGTCTCCCGATCATCCTGGATGCTGCGAATGGTTACCCGGTCGCCCACGGCCAGGCCGGCCATCTGGGCCACCACGGCATCGAGCACAACCTCGTCGCTGGCGCTGCGGTACAGCGTCTTGCCCGACAACACAGGCGGCGCGCCAGGCAGGCCGGGCTCTACGCCGATCAGGCTGATGTCCATCGGCTTTGCGCTCGCTCGGGGGATCGAGGCCCCGGCAAATGCGATGGCGCCGGCCGCGTCCACGCCGCGCACACGGCGGATGGCCCTGAGTTGCGCGGGGCTGATCTGGCTCGCCGAGATCTGCAGTTGGGCAGTGTCTTGAAAGACGATCAGGTCGGCATCGAGCTTTTGCAGATACTCGCGGTTGCCCAGCCCAAGGCCTTCGCCCAGGGCTGCCACGAACAGAATGAGCAACGTGATCAGCGCGATGACCAGGCTGAACAGCAGAAAACGGGCGCGGTTGCGCCAAACCTCGAGCCACGCTAGATGAAACCCGTTGGACATGAGCAACTCTCCCACCACAGCCATCCATGAGCGATTATAGCATGCTCGGCGTTTGCAGGCTCACGGAGCAGGCGGTTAGCAGCAGCTGCTCACACCACCTTGCATTCTAGCGGGCAAGCGCGCCTGTGGGGCAGACGCGTAGGCAACGGCCGCAATCAGTGCAGCGTTGGGCATCGATGGTGGGCGCTTTCTGGCCGTCTTGCAGCAGGGCGCCCACCGGGCAACTGCGAACGGCAGGGCAGAGATGGTTCTGGGGGCAACGCTGTGAGACGACGCGCACGGGCAGTTCTCCTCCTGGACAGAAGATACCTATGGGGGGTATCATGAGAACAGGATACCAGATGCACCAGCCAGCGCCAAATCATACACGCCCCAGCAGCCGCTCGACCTCTTGCAGTTGTTCGGGCGACAGCGCTCCCCGCGCCAGGGCACCGGCGTTTTCAGTCACTTGCTCGGCTGTCTTGAACCCGGGGATGGGGATAGTATTCGGACTGCGCGCCCATAGCCATGCCAGCGCGCCCTGGGCCAGGGTGCGGCCATCGCTCTGGAGTACCTCGCGGACAGCGGCCAGCCTTTGTAGCCATTTGGGGCTGGGCACGCCATTATCAAAGTACTTCATCCAGGCCGGTGTCTTGCCGCGGATGTCGCTATCTGGCAACCGTGATGTGGACGTGTACTTGCCCGAGAGCAGCCCCATGGCCAGCGGCGAACGGTTGATGCTGGCCAGCCCCAGTTCTTCGCACAGAGCAACCATCTCGGGGGCATCGTCCAGCACGTTCAGACCATGCTGCACCGCCCGGCAGTGCGGGCCGACAGCGAAGGCTCGGGCTCGCGCCGGGTCGTCAGTGCTCCAGGCATAGGAGCGCACTTTACCCCGGGCCACTAACGTCTCCAGCGCATCGAGAACGCGGGGCACCGTCTCTAGCGCCGCGCCTCCGAGGTGCCATTGGTAGAGATCGATATAGTCAGTGCCCAGGCGGCGCAGCGAGGCCTCACATGCCTTTGCCACATAGGCGGGCGACGGATCGGCGCCGGTGATCTGGCGAGACTGCTCGTCGAACAGATTGCCCCACTTGGTGGCGATTACCACGTCGTCACGGCGTCCCTTGAGGGCCTGGCCGACGATACGCTCGCTGTGGCCGGCCCCATAGACATCGGCCGTATCAAAGAAGGTGATGCCGGCCTCGAGGCCCGCCTGGATGGCGCGCAGCGAGACCGCGTCATCGACTTGGCCCCAGCCTGACGGCATATCGCCGCTCCAGAACGGCCCACCGATGGCCCAGCAACCCAAGCCCATGGCACTTACTGGCATCCCAGAGCGCCCCAAAACCCGTGTGGTTGTCTGCACGTCACTCCCTCTCTCCAGCAGCAACGCTATTCGATGATGGCCAACCCTGCCATCGCCACTGCCAGTGCCAGCAGATTGTTCACCAGATGCACCACGACGGGCGCCCAGAGTGAGCCACTACGCTCATACACCCAGCAAAGCACCACGCCCAGCAGCATCGCCATCAGTATCTGCAGCGGGATCATGTGGAACAGCCCAAACGCCAGTGAAGAGACTGACGCAGCTCCCCAAAATCCCCAACGTCTGCGCAGGGCGCCAAATAGCATGCCACGATAGAGCAACTCCTCACCTACTGGCGCCGCGAGACCTCCCAGAAGCAGTACAGCCAGGCGTGCCCCCCAGCCGTCAGGCACCAGGGCTTGGGTGAGCAGTTCGGCCCCCTCCTGAAGCTGTGGCAGAATGGCGACAATGCCAAGAGCCAGCAGCTGCCGCAACACCAGGGCTGCTACAGCAACAGCCACACAGCGCCAGACCCAGGCCCTTGAGAGGCGAGTAAGGCCGATATCGTGTAGCGAAAGGCGCCTCAGCCTTGCCCAGACCAGCACCAGCCCCACTGATGAGGAGACTGACAGCGCCA
>JAAYDS010000241.1 GCA_012729155.1 Chloroflexota bacterium
AGTTCGAGTTGCCGGCAGATGTCTGCTGCGTTGTCGACCAGCGTCTCGAGCTCGATCATTGACCGGTCAGGATGCACGAACTTGACCATCTCGACCTTGTCAAACTGATGGCCCCGCTTGATGCCTCGAGTGTCTTTGCCTGCCGACATCTTTTCACGACGGAAGCAGGCCGTATACGCAACATGGTAGATGGGCAGTGTCGTTTCGTCGAGGATCTCGTCACCATACATGTTCGTGACGGGCACCTCTGCCGTGGGGATGAGCCATAGGTCTTCTTCAGCATCGTGGTAGAGATTGTCGCCGAACTTGGGCAGGTTCCCGGTGCCTACTAGCGCTTGAGCACGCACCATGTACGGCGGATACACTTCACCATAGCCGTGCTGTTGCGTATGCACATCGAGCATCCAGGCGATGAGAGCGCGCTGTAGCCTGGCGCCGGCGTCGCGTAGCAGATAAAAGCGCGTGCCAGAGAGCTTGACGCCGCGCTCAAAGTCGATCAAGCCCAGGTCGGTGCCCAGGTCCCAGTGCGCCTTGGGAGCAAAGCCAAACGTGGGCAGATCGCCCACCTGGCGCACCACCACGTTGTGCGTCTCGTCGGGCCCCATCGGCACTGAGGGGTCTGGCAAGTTGGGCATCTCGAGCAGAGCAGCTTGCAGGCGCTCTGCGACTGGGCCCAGCGTCACCTCGAGGTCTTTGATCTGGTCGGCCACGCCACGCATCGCCTCAATGAGCCTCTGGCGTTCGGCCGCGTCGCTGACGCGGGGGATCTCCTTTGACACGCGATTGCGCTCAGCTCGCAGCCTTTCGACCTCGATGAGCACGTCACGGCGCTGCTGGTCGAGCGCAAGGATTTCCTCAAGCGGGCCAGAGCTGTTGAGCGCTTGCAGGGCCTCTCTGATCTTTGCGGGATTCTCGCGAATGAACGCCAGATCGATCATTTTCTTCACCTCGCCATGTAAAAGAATAGCGCTCTCGCCAATAGGACGAGAGCGCTGCTCGTGGTGCCACCTATCTTTGCTGTGCCGTGCACAGCCTCAGTGCCCGTGGGGCTGCTCGATAACGGTGAGCTCCGGCGCCGCTCTAGGGGCCTTGCCCTTTACGCGGGCAGCTCGGGAGTGGATATCGCCTCGTGTCTGACCGGCTCACACCATTCGCCGGCTCTCTGTGCAGACTGCCAGGACGCGTCATCTCCGTCTCTGCTTGTTGCCACGATGATAGCATGGGCTGGCGTTGGCGTCAATCTCGGCCACCGCGCAACAGGCCCACGATAAAGGCCCCCAACCCTACAAGGGCAGCCCCGGCGCCATAGGCAGCAACGATGTCCTTGCGCTCGGCCGAGGCCTCGCTCGGCGGGGGTGCCGCCGGATGACCGTCTATGCTCTCTTGAGCTAATATGTCCGCATGCGTGCTCTGATCGAGCCCCTTGATCAGGTCCTCGAGATCAGCGTCGCCCGGCAGCCGCTTGAGCGCCGCCTGTGCCGCCAGGCGTGCCTGTGCGACGTTGCCCTGCGCAGCATACACCTTGGCGAGCAACCGGTAACCCGGGCCAAAGTCGCTGCGGGCACGCAGGCTCATCAATAGCACCACCCGCGCGCTTTCGAGATCGCCCGAGCGGGCGGCGTCTAGAGCCTCGTTATAGAGCAGCAGGTGCCGCTTCTCAAGCTGGATCAGCCCGGCCAGGTTCTCGTGGCATGCCGGGCAGATGGCATCCTCGGCGGGCAAGACATCGCCACAATAGGGGCAGGCGGTCAGGTGCTCGGTCATGCTCTCCTCCTACGCCACTGGCGCCGGCCCTGATGCCGCCGGGGTGCCCTGGCCGCGCGTCGCCGAGCCACAAACCACCACTTCAGCCTTTCGCAGCAGGCCATGTGGCCAACGATAGCCAATGCGCTGCTCGCGTAGCACCGTTCCCACAGGCACCTGCCCCCCAGACTCAAACTTGACGGCGACAGCCACGCTCTCATCCATGGGCATACCGATGGTCGTCAGAGCCTCTACCTGATGACGATCTAGCAGTTCGCGCAGTGTCCGCCCAAAGCCCACCAACCCATTCACCACCGCCGTCTCGCGAGTATCGCTCGAGGCGTCGGCGCTCTCGACAGCTGCCATTACCCGATCAGAGAGCTCGATCAGCTCGATCAGTATCTCCTGCAGATCATTGCGGCGCTGTAGCTCGCACTCTTCCAGGCCACTCTCGGCACGGCTCAACCTGAACAACATGGCGCGCATATCGCCGGCAGGATCAGCATCCAGCGCCGCGGGAGGCACCACATAGTAGCTCTCGTTGAAGCGAATCGGTCGCATCAAACCTCCAACCATATCGTCGCCCAACAACGCCATCATAGATTGGCGTCCTGCCAGTGTCAACCTTTCATCTTGCATGATGACGCGAGTTGCAGTAAACAGATGGTCAGCGAGATCACTGTGCTGGAGGAATCTGCATGAGTCGCATCGCTGTTCCCTACACACATCGTTTGGCTGACACGCTTGCCAGGCTGGCGAGCCCGGGGCTACTGCTCTCGGCCACAAAGAGCAGTGGAGAGTCGAATATCATGACCATCGGTTGGGGCTCGGTGGGCATCGTCTGGGGGAGACCGGTGTTTACCGTGCTGGTCCGCCCCTCGCGCTACACCTACGAGTTTATCGAAGAGTCGGGCGAGTTTGCCGTCTCTGTGCCCACCGTCGATATGCAGCGTTATGTCATGCTCTGCGGCACTCGCAGCGGGCGAGACATGGACAAACTCGTGGGTCTTGGCAGAGTGGCCAGCCCCGGTAAAACGGTGCGCGCCGTCAGCCTGGACTCGAGCCCACTGGTCTACGAGTGTAAGGTGGTGCACCACAACGACGTCATCCCTGATCACCTCGCTCCCGAGATCGAAGCCAAGAGCTACGGCGGTCAGGATTACCATCGCCTTTACTTTGGCGAGATCACTGGCACGTTCGCCTTCACCAACTACTGAGCTGTACACCGCGAGCGCGCAGCCAAGCCACACTGGCCTCGCTGCGCGCTCGCGCGTCCCACCACCGCTGGCGCTGTTGGCAGCCAAAGGCGTGATCAACTATAATGATTGGCCGCGTTAGGCGTCATCAGCGCGCAACGTTGTGCACTGGCGTCTGCTAGTATCGTCAATCGTTCGCACCCTTGGTGAGCCCATGACCGAACCACGCTGCCCCAAGTGTAACGAAACCTACCCCAGCGGCGCAGCCGTGTGTCCCCACTGTGCCGCGCCGCTCGTACGCATCTGCCCCACCTGTGGACAACGCCGACCATGGTATGTGGCCGAGTGTCCACGCTGCTCATCGAGAGCCAGTGATGCCCACATGTTTGCCGGGCTGTTTCGAGAGACGCCCCGCGAGCGGCTCAAAGGCCGCTATGTCATCGAGGATGTGCTGAGCAGCGGCCAGACGGGCCGTGTCATGAGGGCGGTCGATCGTCGTAGCAATCAGCCGGTAGTCATCAAGGAGCTTTCATTGGTTAGGCTCTTCCGCGCCGACGAGCGCCGTCAGGGGCTAAGCGGTCTCTATCACCAGGTAGAGCGTTGGCAAGGAATACGGCACGTCGCCTTGCCGACGATCCACGACACGTTTGAACTGCAAGACCACGTCTATGTGGTGATGGATCTTGTTGAGGGCTGGGATGGCGGACGCATCTTGCAGGAGCGCAGCATACGCGTCTCGCCAGAACTGGCCCGCAACTGGGGCGCCCAACTCTGCGATCTGCTCTCTGTACTGCACCGGCAGGAGCCTCCGCTCGACGCGACGTTCCTTACGCCCGAGCATCTGATGGTGACCCCGCGGGGAGAGGTAAGGCTGGTTGGGCTGGGCCTGGGCCGGTTCGTAGCACCTACCACCTATGGCCCCTATGGCGGCACGCAGGGCTATGCCGCGCCCGAACTTGACACAGGCTTTCCGGGGCCGCGATCTGATGTCTACGCCGTTGCACGCGTGCTCTACGCCCTCCTCGCCGGTGTAGACTTGGCGCGCCAAGGCTCACAGGCGGCGCCTCTGCAGCGCACCGTGCCGGGCATCGCGACCCAACTCGTCAAAGCAATCGCTCGTGCAGCGCATCGCGATCCTCAGCGACGCTTTGCCAGCACACGTCAGTTTCGTCGGGCTCTCTGGGATGAAACCTATGGCCCCCTCGAATCCATCGACAACTGGTATCAGACTGCCAAGAGGTCGGCGCCAGACGTTACGTCCCGCCCCGTTCCGTCCCAATCCAGTGGCGTGCAGACGATGGAAGACCTGGGTTTTGCCGCTGACAACCGCTTCGGCCCCCAGAGCACTATCGAGCCCGCGCAGCTGCCCGCCACCGCCACGACGGGGCTGACGACGGCTCGCGCGGCGGTATCGCTGCAGCCTCGCAGCCTGCAAGTGCGCGATGTGGGCGCCACCGAGAGACGTCGACTGGTGCTCACAGTGCGCAACGTGGGCGAGGTAGAGATCAGCGGCCGGCTGCTTAGCCACGTCTCCTGGCTCAAGGCGCCCGCCAAAGCGTTGGTCTTGCCACCCGGCAAGCAGGCCAAGGTGCTGTTTACGCTCGACGCACGGGAATTGTCTGAGGGCAAAGTCAGCGAGCCGCAGGCGCTGTCGCTGGAATCGAACGCTGGTACCCACTGGGTGAGCGTTATAGTCGACATCGCCTCGGGGCCGCAGCTACTCGTCGAGTCGACGATGCACGATCTGGGTGAGATTGACAATGACGCCCCCCAACCCTTTGCGGTTGCGTTGCGCAACAATGGACGGCAGTTGCTTTCAGGCGCCGTGGCCAGTCGCGTGCCCTGGCTGCGCATCGACCGGCCCGAGTTTCGCTGCCGAGCCGGAGAGACATCCCAGGTGACCGTGGTCTGCCTGCCAGAGCGGCTGCCTAAGGGACCTCAGGCAGCCCGCGAGGCACTCGCCATAGCCAGCGACGGCGGCCAAGCCGTCATCGAAGTGCGTGCCTGGCGTCGCCGCCCTGCCCTTGAGTTGGGCGCCTCGCATATGGATCTGGGCTTGGTGCGCGCGGGTGAAGTGGCCGAACGGTATCTGATCGTCGCGAACACCGGCGACGGCCGCCTTGAGGGAGCGGCGCGCAGCCTGGTGCCGTGGCTGCAGGCCTTTCCCCGCGAGTTCGCCCTAGAGCCCGGCGGAATGGCGCAAATCACCGTCACGGCTGACCTAGCCGGCCTGCCTGATGGACCGATCTCGATGGCACAGGCGCTACGCGTGCAAAGCAATGGCGGCGTTGAGAGCATGTCGTTGCAGGCCACCGTAAGCGCGCCGCGGCTCACCCTGACACAGGATCGATTGAACTTTGGTGCGGTGGTGCACGGCCAGTCTCCAGAGCTGGGGTTAATGCTCAACAACGAGGGCACAGCGGCGCTCGCCCTAACGGTAGCCACGCTGGTGCCCTGGCTGAGAGCGAGCGTGGACTCGGTTTTGTTGGAGCCCGGCCAATCTGAGATGCTGCGCCTGTCAGCCGACACGCGCCACTTTGACCATGGTGAGACTATTGAGGTCGAGGCGGCGCTGCGCCTAATCCAGCCCACCACTATGCGAGACTTGCCGGCGAGTATCACCATTGTCAAGCCTGCTCTGCGTGTCGAGCCAGAGATCGTGGACCTGGGATATGTCGATCCAAGCGTTGTAGAGCGCCGCATCGTCACGGTGGCCAACGACGGGAACGGGCGCCTCGCATGGACAGCCGCAACCGCCGCTCCCTGGGTTGAGATCGAGCCCAGTGCAGGGGTATGTGCCCCCTGGCAAGAGCAGACCATTGAGCTGTCTGCATATGGCCTTATGTTGCCCCTAGAGGCCGAGAGTGATGAGTCGAGCCTGGTGATCAACTCGGATGCTGGCAGAGCCAAGGTGACGCTACGCATCGCCAAGGCGCACCCGCTCATCGCTGCCGATGCAATGCTCGTAGATATGGGCCCCAGCGTCAATCGCGCCCCCGTGTCAGCGTCGCTGCGGCTGTTCAACCATGGGCTGGGCCAACTGCGCGGCACGGTGTCGGCCAGTGAGCCCTGGATAGAGCTGGACCGCGTCTCTTTTGAGTGTGCCACGGGGCGCTCGACCGAGATCGTGCTCCGAGCCGACCCGACGGAGTTGCCACGAGATCAGACTCTGGTCGAGGCTACGCTCGACGTGCGCTCTAATGGTGGTGATCTGCACATCGATGTGCTATTG
>JAAYDS010000242.1 GCA_012729155.1 Chloroflexota bacterium
ACCTGCTCGAAGTGGCCCTGCCCACACGCTACGGCGGCGCCCCCACCGACTATCAGTTCGTCGAGGCCGAAGAGGGCGCCCGCACCGTGCTCAAACTGGTGATCCACCCGCGCGTCGCCATCGCCGACGCGGGCGAGGTCAAGGCCTATGTCCTGCGCGAGTTGGAGAAGCGCACCGCCGGTGGCAGGCTGATGACCGACATCTGGCGCGACAGCGACACGCTGCACATCGAGCGCACCCAGCCCTATCTCACAGGCTCGGCCAAGATCCAACCCTTGCACGTCGTGCCGTCTCGTATGAAAGCATCCCAGTAGGGTCGGGCATAGCCCGCGCCTTGTGTTGCCGCGGGCTTGCGCGCTCTGCTCGAGCCGTTAGAATGGTCGCCAAAGCCGCTCGGAGGTGCCTTTGGGCTTGCTGAATGATGTCGCCATGGGCTGGCGCTATGCCAGCGGGCTGGTGCCCTTTTTACACGACGCGCCCGCCATCGACGACCCGGCCGGCGTGGTGCAAGCGCAACTGGCCGCGAGGAGCGAGCGCTTTATCGACACGGTGCGTCGTGGCATCTATGCCGATCCATGCAGCCCCTACCGCCCCCTGCTCGAACACGCTGGTGTCTCCGAAGCGCGCCTCGAGGCCATGGTCCGAGCGCAGGGCATCGAGCCTGCTTTGCGCCAACTCTATGATGCGGGCGTTTATGTAACCCTCGATGAGTTCAAGGGGCGCACCCCCATCCGACGGCCGGGCCTGGAGTTGCCCGTCACAGCAGCAAGCTTTGACAATCGCCTCTCACGCAGCCAGCTCAGCGGCGTCACCGGCGGCTCGCGCACCCGTGGCACGCGCATCGCGCTCGACCTCGAGGATTTCGAGAGCGAGTTGGCGAGCGGCCTGCTCTGGCTGCAGGGCGCCGATGCCCTGCACTTGCCCCAGGTCTACTGGCGTCCGGCCTTTCCCTCGCCATCGACCATTCATGCCATGCTGATCGCGGCCCGCCTTGGCGCTCCAACCAGACGCTGGTACACACAGACGCGCCCAGGCCCGCGCAAGCCTGGAGAGCTCAAGGGCTTTATCGTCCATGCCGCCACCTTTGTGCTCACAGCGCTGGCGGGCCACCCAACGCCCTACCCCCGCTATCTGCCGGCCGACCAACCCGAGCCCCTGGCGCGCTGGCTGGCCACGCAGACCGCCCGTGGCGAGCGCCTGTATGTTGACGCCATCGTTAGCTCGGCAGTGCTTTTGTGTCAAAGGGCCGCCGAACTGGGCCTCGACATCAGAGGCCATCTTTTTCGCACGCTCTCAGAACCACTTACACCCGCCAAGGCCAGGGTTATCTATGATGCGGGCTGCGACGTCATCTCAATGTACGGCATGGTCGACTCTGGCCGCCTGGGCATGTCTTGTGGCACGCCCAACGCCCTTGACGACATGCACCTGCTCACCTTCCGCGATGCCTTTCTGCAGATCCCGCGCCAACTGCCAGGCTGGCCACGGCCGGTGGGGGCCCTGTACCTCACCAGCCTGCGCCCCACCGCCCCCAAGATGCTGCTCAATGTCGAGACCGGTGACTATGGCGTCCTCTCGCAACGCCAGTGCGGCTGCCCCCTTGGCCAGGCCGGGCTCACGACCCACCTGCACACTATCCGCAACTATGAAAAGCTCACCTCGGCTGG
>JAAYDS010000243.1 GCA_012729155.1 Chloroflexota bacterium
ATCCTGGTAGAGCAGCGTCTGCCGCCGGTGGGCTATCATGTCTGCACCCTGCACAAGCTGGCCGCCGACATTCTGCGTGGGCGGCGAGATCTCGCC
Source organism: Chloroflexota bacterium (assembly GCA_012729155.1). Classification (GTDB taxonomy): domain Bacteria; phylum Chloroflexota; class Anaerolineae; order UBA1429; family UBA1429; genus JAAYDS01. The sequence goes on from JAAYDS010000243.1 coordinate 97, forward strand.
GGCGTCGATGATCAGTTCGCCATCGTCGACGAGATCGAGACCGGACGTATGATCCACACAGCTGTTGATGCCTGGACCAGTAGCAACAATGCCCTATGGCTCTCGTTTCTGCCAGACCCCGATCCGACTGATTTTGTCAAGAGCCGATGGCGTGGTGAGACAGAGCGCATCGGTCGCGAAGTGGCCAAGCTCTGCAAACACTTGCGGCTGACGCCCGCCGAGGCGTCGTCGCGTCTAGAGGGAGAGGGGCTCGGCGTAGCGCTCGCCCGCATGGGCGTCGCACTCTATACACTCTATGAGCAATATCTCCGCGCTCGTGCCGGGTTAGACTTTGACGACCTGATCTGGCGGGCGACCGACGCTATCGAGCAGGACGGCAGCTTCCTGGCGGCATTGCGGGCCAAGTGGCCCTACATCCTCGAAGACGAGGCGCAGGACTCGTCGCCTCTCCAGGAGGCAATTCTTGATAGTCTAGCGGGCGAGGATGGCAACTGGGTGCGGGTGGGCGACCCCAACCAGGCCATCAACAGCACGTTTACTGCTGCTGATCCGCGCTTCTTCCGCGCTTTTCTGGGGCGAGCAGACATCAGCTATCAGGCGCTGCTCGAGTCTGGGCGCTGCGCGCGACCACTGATGGCCATGGCCGATGCGCTGGCCTACTGGGGAGCCTTTGAGCACCCGACAGAAGCGGTGCGTGGACTCTCCTTCGAACCACAGCGCATGCAAGCAACAGGCGAGGGCGATCCGCAGCCTAACCCCCCCGACGAGGCCTGCACGGTGCACATCGCCAGACGCCCCTATGACGACGTCAAGGCCGAAGCGCAACGTGTGGCCAGCTGGGCGGCGAACTATGTCAAGCGGCACCCCGATGAGACGGTGGCCATCCTGTGTCCGGCTGGTTGGCAGGGGAGCGAAGTGGTCCAGGCGCTCGAGACCTTGCCCGATGTGCCCTTTGACGACATGCTGCGCACCACGCCTCAGGTGCGCAACGTTGCGCGGTTGCTGGCTAAGGCGCTCCAGTATCTGGCTGATCCTACTCACAAGGGCAATCTCATCGTACTCTATCGGGCGCTGGTCAGCGCCGAGCTTTTGCCAGCGCGCGATGAGGGGCAGCCTCGCCGGCTGGCAGGCGCGCTTGGCGACGTGGCGTTGCCCGAACTGCTCTATCCTCGCGGGACCGCCAGTGTGGAGGCTGTCGTCTCTGAGCAGGCGCGGCTGCGCGAAGGAGATATTGAGTGTCTGGGTGCCTATGTCCAGTTGGTGCGTCGATGGGTGAGTGCTGTGCATCTGCCGCCCGATCAGCTCATCCTGACGATCAGCCAGGACCTCTTTAGCCGTCCCGAGGAAGAACGTTCGCTTGCCTTGTGCCACACCATTGCCACTCTGCAGCGGAACATGCTGCAACTGCACCCAGAGTGGACACTGGCTGATCTGAGCGCCGACCTCGATGCTGTGGCGAACAATCGACGTACGCTGGTGGGGCTTGGGCTATCGGATGAGGGCTATCAGCCAACCGCCGGGCGCATCGCGGTGACGACTATGCACAAGGCCAAGGGGCTCGAATGGGATACGGTGTATCTGGTATGCGTTGACGATCTCGAGTTTCCAGATCGTCTCGAGGGAGCATACCGCGGCGAGCCGTTCTATTTGCCCGGGCACGCGCCGCCTGTTGAGGCACGCAAAACACTGGAGCGTTTGGTTCAGCACAACGGGGCCGTAGCGGCTGATCCTGTCATCGAGGCGCGCCTGGAAGAGATCGCCGAGCGACTGCGGCTGCTCTACGTGGGAGTGACGCGCGCGCGGCGCAACCTGTCTATCACCTACGCGCAAAAGAACGGCAGCCGCGATGTACGGCCTGCTCTGGCGATCGAGGTCTTGGAGCAGGCGTACCGGCGCTACTTTAAGGAGCGTGAAGCATGAGCCTGATCGAGCCAGGGCACCTTTTCAGCCAGCATAGTCTGCGCACCTACCAGCGCTGCCCGCGGCGTTTCTTACTGCGCTATGTCGACCGTCAGCCTTGGCCAGCTCCCGAGCGCGAGGATGCAGCAGCCTATGCTGCCCACCTTGAGGCGGGGCGGGTGTTTCACGAGTGGGTTGCTCGGGCTCTCATGGGAATTCGCAGTGTGGGGCACGATCTGTCGTTGCACCCCGACTTGGAGACCTGGTGGACGGCTTGGCAGTCGTTCGATCTGCGGGCGCTGCCTGACCACCTGCGCGAGGTAGAGTTGCCGTTGGTGGTGCCGCTGGGCGACTACCGCCTCTATGCACGTTTTGACCTGCTGGCCTGTGGCACAGCCGGTGACGCAGTGATAATTGATTGGAAGACGCTTGGCACGGTGCCACGTCTTGAGACCATGCGGCGGGCACTGCAGACCCGCGTTTATCTGTATGCGCTCGTGGCCGCAGGCAGTGTCATCACTGCGGGGGCCCCACTGGAGCCGGAGCGCGTTAGCATGCTCTACTGGTTCGCCAGCGGGCCTAGCCAGATGGTCCTCGATTACTCAAGAGCGCTGCATCGCGAGAACTACGAATCTCTGTTACGCCTCGCGGAGAGCATCGCGCATGCCGCCCGAGAGGAGATGGTGCGCACCGATGACGTGCGTGAGTGTGAAGGTTGTGCCTATCGTACGCTGTGCGAGCGCGAGACCGCGGTTGGGCAAGACTCGGGGCAGGGCTGGCTCGATGAGGATCTCGAATTCAGCCTCGAAGAGGTGCCTGAGGTGGACTTTTAGATGGCCAGCAGGGCTAGGTCGCTGGTCGTCTTGATGAACGTCGTGGCGTTGATCTGCGTATAGCCTCTGGCCAGGTAACCGTCGGGGTCGGTCCGACCGGTGATGGTGATCTCGTGGGTGTAGGGTGGCCCAGGTATCACCAAGGGCCGCACTTGCCCGATCATCGTTGTGGCGCTCGCTGCCTTTTGGCGGATCACATCACGGGCGTCCACAGGGGCGAGGTGCAGCGCCAGTTGTGGCGCATAGCCAACCTTGACCTCGGCCGTGACGATATCTGGCACGAGCGCGCGCGCTTCGGCAGCGATCTTGTCGTCGCCCGAGACGAACAATGTAGGGACCCCCATGCTGCCAGCCAGAGCCGCGCGGCACCCAAACTCGCCCATGTCGCTGCCGTTCACACGCATGCGGGCGATGTGCTCTGACGAGTACGTGTGAGCCAGGTTGGCCGCCGGCGTGCCGGCCATGGCGTGTTGCCCGAGGAAAAACAGGGCGTCGAACGAGCGGTCTAGCAGCGTCGGCGGCGTCGTTGGGCCGTTATTGATTAGCCGCGCACCCGACGGAAAGAGCTCCAGGTCAATCGATCCGCATCCATGTCCATCCCACACCCAGATGTCGGCGCCTGGCGCAGCGCTGCGAATGCCCTCGACACAGGCGCACAACTCCAGTGTCATCAGACGGCAGGCCTGCGCATAGCCACGGGTGGTGGCGCCGGTCTGGTCCCACCGAGCAACGCCGGCTACCCCTTCGAGATCGGTCAGAATGTAGATTCTCGGCACGCCCAACAACCTCCGCGCTGCAAAGAGAAAAGCGGCCCTTTGCTGCGAAAGGCCGCTATCTGGCTAGAACTGGGCCACCTCGTCAGTGCCCACCACAAAGATCGTCGCTCGGCTGGGCGGGTGTGAGGCCGGTGCGGCCGAGGTGTCTACCTCGGGGCCTGCACTGGCATCAATGATCCTGAGAGCCTCATCGACGCGCTCGGGGCGCACGCCGATCAAGAAGGTCGCATTCCCGACACGCCAAAAGCCGCCCGTGGTGCTGATCTGGGTCACTCGAAAGCCGCCGCTGGTCAGGGCGTGACGCACATCTGAGGCATAGTCTTTGCGCACGATGGCCACAAGTAGCTTCATGGGGCACTCCTCGTCGAGCTCTCTCGATCTGCCTCTATCCCACACACCTATTGTACCGAGTCTAGCAGGATTGTCCAGCGGTCTGTTCCACAGGTGACCTCGATAGCGGCATCAAGGGCTGGCTGGGCGCTGCTGGTGATGCGGATGCGTACGGAGCCATCTGGCTTGATGTCGATCTGCTCACGTGAGAGCTCGATGCCTGGGTCTGTGGCGCGGAGTGAGATGCGCGCTGGCGCCAAGCCATGATTGCGGATTGCAAGGCGTCCCTCGTAGCCACTGGTGCTGCGCACCAATGTGGCTCGGTCAGGTGACTC
>JAAYDS010000244.1 GCA_012729155.1 Chloroflexota bacterium
CACGAGCGGCGTCTGCAACACAAGCGCTGCTCTCGGGCGGCGAGGTGAGTTGGAAAGGAAAGGACGCATGAAAGCATTCAGTATCGTCGAGACGATCTTGCGCAATCGCTTTCCCTTTTTCGTCGAGGTGCGCGACAGCATAGAGCTGCCCCGCAAGATGCGCCAGATGATCGCGGCGAGCGTGGTGTGTCTGTTCGTCTATGGCGCCGTGCTGGGTTCGAGCCACAGCGTGTTGCAGGCGCTGAGCTCGGCCGTCAAGCTGCCGGTGCTGTTTCTGGCGACCACGGCCATCTGCGCGCCCACGCTCTACTTTTTCAGCGTGCTGTTCGGCTCGAACCAGACGTTGCCGCAGAGCGCCGCGCTGCTGCTGACGGCCATCACCGTGTCGGCGGTGCTGCTGCTGGCCTTTGCGCCGGTGACGCTCTTTTTCTTGCTGGCCACCAGCAACTACCAGTTCTTTAAACTATTGAACGTGGCCATTTTCGCCGTGGTGGGCTTTCGCGGGGCGCGCTTTTTGAGCCAGGGCATGGCCGTGGTGGCCAACAGCGCTGAGGCGAGCGGCTCGCGGCGCACCATCATGCGGCTGTGGGTGCTGCTCTATGGCCTGGTGGGCAGCCAGATGGCGTGGACACTGCGACCCTTTGTGGGCGCGCCCAGCCTGCCGTTTGAGCTGTTCCGCAACCTGGGCGGCACCTTTTTCGCCAACGTGTTCGGCAGCCTGGGCGAGGTCCTGGGTTTCTGGATGGTGCGCTAGGAGGGCGAGATGACCAGCAATCAACGACCGTCGCCCTCGGCGTCTGATGAGGCGCTCGACCGCCTGCTCGACGCCCTGATCGAGCGACAGGAGCTGCGGCGTCGCGCGGCGGGGGCGCCCGCCCATGCCGAGGCGCCCAGCCCGCTGTCAGGGGCGCCTGCCGCCGCGGCGGCCAACCGTGGCACGACTCCACGCCCCGCCACAGCCGCCAAAAAGCCAGCAGAGCCGCAACCCGGCGAGCCCGGCTGGCAGCCACCTGAGCCGGTGCCCAGCATCGGGCTGGGGCGCACCGCCTGGCGCATGTTGCTGCTGGCGCTGCTGCTGGTGGCGCTGTTCAACATCCCCGTGACGGGCCACGGCGTGAGCCTGGCGCGCATCTTGCCAGACGCCGAGGCGCTTGTCATCCGCGACGGCCTGCTGCTCAAGGGGCCTGGCCCCGAGGTGTATGTGCTCGAGAACGAGCAGCTGCGCTGGATCAGCAGCCTCGAGGCGTTCGAGCGGCTGGGCTACACGTGGGATCATGTGCACGTCGTCGATGAGGCCTTTCTGGCCCAGTTTGAGCGGGGCGCCCCTGTGCACGTGCTGCTCAAGTGTCGCGGCAAAGACCCCATCTACCGCATCGAGAACGAGCAAAAGCGGTGGATCAGAGACATCGCCACCTTTGAGGCCGAGGGCCATGTGTGGGAGGATGTCCGCTTTGTCGACTGTGACTATCTTGAGGACATACCGTCGGGCCCGCCCATCCCCGAGGATGCCGGCGCGCCGCCCGAATAGGCCCACTGCTGCCCCGCGCCTGATGCCCGC
>JAAYDS010000030.1 GCA_012729155.1 Chloroflexota bacterium
GCCGAGCGCTTTACGCTCCGCTCGGTTGACGATGGTGTGGCCGTTCCGGGCGAGATCACCTGGGAAGAAGATACGCTGGTGTTCACGCCGCAGGCTTTGACGCGTGGCGTGGCCTATGAAGTGGTGCTGGCTCAGGGAGCCGTAGCGGCCTCGGGCGATGCTGTCATCGAGACAACCTACACCGCTCGCTTCCGTGTGGCTCCTGAGCCAAGCCTCATTTCTTCGGTGCCACGCTCCGGAGCCAAGAGTGCTCCCTACGATGAGCTTGTGCAGCTTTCATTCAGCTGCCCCGTCGACCGCGAAAGTTTGATGGAGCAGTTACGCGTCGAGCCCAAGTCCGAGTTCTATGTGTGGATGGATGAGACCGAGACCCTGGCGAACATCTCAATGTCACTGCAGCCATCGACATCATACGCTGTCACCGTGGGAGCGGGCTTGCAGGACCGTTTTGGCGCCACGCTGGGCAAAGACGCCACCATCACCTTCATGACGGCGCCCCGTCGCCCTGGTGTCTGGCTGAGGTCGTCGCGGCCCGTGGGGCTCTATGATGCGAATGGTGCTTTGAACCTCTACGCCTCTGCGGTCAATGTGTCGAGCGTTGATTTCGAGCTATATGCACTCGATCTAGACGAGTTCGTGGCGCTGGCGCGTTACGGCGGCTGGCCTAACTGGGACGAGTTCCAGCCCGAGCGTAGCTCGTTCCTGCGGCAATGGTCGGTCAAGGTCAACGCCAAGCTCAACGAGGTGACCACGATCAGCGCTTCGCTGAGCGAACCTCGCCGCCCGCTGGAATCGGGCCTCTATGTAGTTCGCGTGTCCGGTGGGGGTAGCCAGTCTCGTGAGCATCAGCTTGTCGTGGTCTCACCCTATAACCTGGTGCTCAAGACCGGCGCTGGAGAGGCCTATGTGTGGGCAACAGATCTCGAGACAGGTCAGCCGGTCGAAGGTATGGAACTGACCATCTATGATGACAGCGGCATGGCCATTGCCGCTGCCACCACTGACTCAGACGGCCTCGCTACGGCCCCTCTTGACATCAGCGATCCGTGGGTGCCGCTTACCGTGGTGGGTTTACTTGGCGATGATTCGGCCGTTGTGCTGCGCAACTGGAGCGATGGCATCTCGCCATGGGAGTTTGATGTGCCCGTCGAGGTGTTCTCGCAGCCCTTCCGGGTGTTTGCCTTTAGCGATCGACGCATCTATCGCCCAGGGCAAACGGTGTACTACAAGGGCTATGTCAGAGCAGATGACGATGGCGTCTATAGCCTGCCGCCTACTGGCTTGCCCGTGCGCCTGGAGGTCTTTGATAGCCAGGGTAGAACGGTTGCCCAGGACCAGCTCATGCTGAGTGAGAACGGTACGTTCGATGGTGCCATTCTGCTCTCTGAAAGCGCGAGCCTCGGGTACTATTACGCCACAGTCGCAATCCAAGACCAGTTTGCTGACCTCAGCTTTATGGTGGCCGAGTACCGCAAGCCCGAGTTTCAGGGCAGCCTCTCTCTCGACAAGACCGACTATGCCGATGGCGATGTTGCCGAGGCGCAGGTCGCCGTAAGCTACTTTTTCGGTGGCGAGGTGGGCGCAGCCCAGGTGGTCTGGACGGCTCTCAAAGAACCCTATGCGCCATCCTGGGAGGGGCTCGACGACTATACGTTCGACGACTATGCGTTGAGCGAGTGGCCCTACATCGCCGAGTATGGTGGCCCCTTTGCTGATGGCACCGGCGAGACTGGCGCCGATGGCACCTACACTTTTGAGTTGCCAGTTGATCTGTCTGAAGACAAGAGCAGCAAGCGTTTGCTGTTACAGGCCTCGGTGATCGACGCCAACAATCAAGAGGTCAGCATCAATGCCAGCGCCATCTTGCACAAAGCGCAGGTCTATGCTGGTTTGGGCGCCGATCTGTATGTCGGGCGCGTGGGCGAGCAGTTGTCTGTCAATGTCATCACTGTCGACACCGCCGGCGCGCCACTGGGCGCTCAAGAGGTGACGGTTGAGTTCTTCAAGCACGAGTGGTATAGCGTGCAAGAAGAGACTGAGGGCGGTGACGTCTACTGGGTCAACAAGACGCGTGAGACGGCCGTGGCTAAAGAGGCGATCGACACCGATGAGCGGGGGCTGGGCAGCGCGGCCTTTACGCCCGAGGAAGGCGGCGCCTATCGCGTTCGCACTACTGTGCGCGACGCCGCCGGCAACGAGAACCACAGCTCCCTCTATCTCTGGGTGACGTCTGACCGCTTTATCAACTGGGGCCAGGCCAACGATAACCTCTTGCAGCTCGTGGCCGACAAGGACGAGTACGCTGTGGGAGATGTGGCGCGTGTTCTGGTGCCTGCCCCCTTTGACGCCTCCGCGCTGGCCTGGGTCACTGTAGAGCGTGGCAGCGTACTCGAGGGCACGCTGGTCGAGTTCGATGGCGTGAGCCAGATCATCGAGGTGCCCATCACAGAGGAACATGTGCCGAACATCTTTCTGTCGGTGGTCATGGTGGTGGGCTCTGAGGCGCTCGGCGCGCCGGCCACCTTCAAGGTCGGCACCGTCGAGCTGCCCGTCGATATCTCGTCACGCCGCCTCGATGTGATCGTCACGCCCGGCAAGGCCACCTATCAGCCACGCCAGGAGGCCGAGTACACCATCACCACGCGCGA
>JAAYDS010000245.1 GCA_012729155.1 Chloroflexota bacterium
CACCAGCACCTCAAACCCCGCAGTGTCGCCGATGGTATAGCCCGAGGCTGGCACATGCACCGTCTCGCCACGGGTGGCTGCCAGGCCGATCAGTGTAGCCGGATACTGGGTGAGGAGCGCGCCGCGTCTGTTGGTGCTCCAGTTCCAGTCATAGACGCGATAGGCGGCGATAAAGGTCGGCACACGTCGATCGCTGAACAGCCCAACGAGCTGGGGCGCACGACTATCGGTGCTGCCATTGTACTCGACCAGCCCCAGGTAGGCGCTCGTATTGGGCTCCCAGCCACGCATAGAGAGGTTCAGGTCAGGGTGTATGGCTGCCGGTGGGTCGCCGCTGGGGTAGCCGCCAGCGGGCGTATCGGCATAGCTAACGCCGGCGATAGGCTGGCAGCCAGACGTCGATAGGCAGATGGATAGCCAGGCCCGAGCTGTAACGCCAGGCGGCGAAATGGCGCTTACGGCTGTGGTACCGTTGGCCGTCGGCCCGTCAGGCGGGCCTGCACTTGTGGTTAGCTGGGCAACGGCGAGCCCAGCCGCCACCAGCAGGGCAAGCAGGGGCAATCTGGCGTGATGACGCATCTCAGCATACCTTTCATGGCTGATGCGCCCCCCCACCGCGCATGTAGCGGGTGCCCAAGAGTCCAAGTATCAAGGCCACTGTGGCGGTGGCGTAGAACGTAGGGCGTAGACCAACGGCTGCCCCTAACACGCCGGTGATAGCGGGGCCTGCGAACATGCCGATGGCATAGATCGACTGGTGCAGCCCCATGGCGGTGGTGCGTTGCGTCTCTTCGACATCGCGGATGCTGAGTCCCATGAGTGCAGGATACCCCACACCGTGCGCCAGGCCAATGCAGAGCTGCGAGACGAACAGCCATGTGAGATTGGGCGCCCAAGCAGCGCCTGCAACGCCCAGGCTCACTGAGATAAAGGTCAGATAGACCATGGCGCGCTCGCCAAAGCGAAGCACGGCGGCGCCGGTGAACAGGTTGCCCAGCGTGGTGATGAGCAGGTTCATGCTAAGCATGAGGCTGATGGTCACGTCAGACCCGCCTAACTCTTGGGCGATGATGGGCACAAAGCCATAGGTCGAGGCCCAGTTGCAGTACATGAACAACATGCTGAGCAGCGAGGGAACCAGCACATCGCGCCTCGAAAGGATGGCCCAGAGGGAGCGCAAGTTGGCCGGCCGCGGCTTGTTGGCCGTCTCACGGGTGGGCAACATCACCACGGCTGCGGCTGCCGCAGCCAGCGCTGCCAGCATAAAAGGCACCGCATAGCCATAGCTTGCGTTCAGCGAGCCGGTGATACCCGTGGCCACCATGCGCGAGACCGAACTGACCAGCGTCAGCAGCGCGCTGGCCCGCACAGCCTCTTGGGGCGGGAACATGCTGCTAAAGAGCACGATCAGGGGCACCCAGGTGCCTGCCGCAAAGCCTACCACCAGGTGGCCCCCCAGCAGACCGCCGGCCGTGGGCCATAGCCCCATCATGGCCGCGCCCACGCCGCCCAGCAAGAGCCCGCCGATGATGAACGGCTTGCGACGGCCCACCCAGTCTGAGGCGATGCCCAGCGGCACGCGGATGATCATCTGCCCAAGGCCGTACATCGACAGGATGACTCCAACCAGTGCCAGGTCGTTAGGCAGCTTGCCCTGAACATAGGTGGCCAGAGTGGGCCGGTAGATGTACAGGGCAACCCAGTACAGCGCCACCGCGATGACGCACAGAATGATGTTGCGTTGTCGATGGGCGCTGTGGGCACCGTTGGTTGCGGTCATACGAGCACTCTCCACGGATGGATTGCGGCTAGGGCAGGCGTCTCACGGGATCGAGCAGCGTTTCGAGCGGGCGCGATGCCGACGTGCGCTGGGCGCGAATCCAGTCGATGGCTGGCTGGCGCCAATGGATGCTCGTCTCGTAGGGTTCAGAGTCATAGCGTGCAAAGGGATACTTGTTGTTGTCATAAAGATAGTCGATGACCAGCACGCGAAACGCCTCGTCGTCGCGAAGGGCACTGCCGTCGGTCAGCACCAGGCGCCCGTTTTGGAGCCTGATTCCACCAACGACCAAAGCCTCGGGCGTGGCGGCGAGTGCTTGACGAATCTGCGCGCCGGTCAGCTCGACCTCGATCAGCTCGTTCTCAAAGGGCAACACCCCCACCATCTCCTGTAGGGTGATCTCGCCCCGATCGAGACCAGCGCGAAAGCCACCCGTGTTGCTGATAGCGACTCTGGCGTTGGGGTAGGCCCACAGCCACGCATCTACCAGCAGATTCTGCATCTCGGGCGAGCGCTGGTTGAGCCCCGAGGCCGTGTAGCCAATCGTCTCGCCCAGGGCCAGCTCGACGCGGGCCTGCCACTTGTCTGCTGCCTGCTGCACTGCGGCGGGAGCGGCTGGGGCAGGCCTGCTTTCTGGCCACAAAACGTCGAGCAGCTCCTGTTCACTGGCGATGATCTCGCCACTCGACGGATCGACCGTCAGTCGCGTCACCACATAGTCTCGCCAGTGGCCTGCGCTGGTGCCGATCCATGTGTGGCCCTGCCGCGTGACCAGCGCACTGTGGCAATGTCCGCCCAGCAGTACGGCGATATCGAGATCCTCGATGGCTTGAGCGAGCCACAGCAGCTCATCGCCACAGGCGTGTGCCTCAACCACCACAACCTGGGCTCCCTCGGCACGCACCACGGGCACCCAGCGCCGCAGCGCCGGTTCGTAATCGCCAAAGCGCAGCCCTGCGACGCCTTTGGCCCCAGTCGAGCGCGGCGTCGAGCTCAGCGCCAGCCCGATGACCCCCACGCGGATGCCATCGACGTCAAAGATGCGATAGGGCTCAAAGCGTTCCGAGAGCTCGCCCGTTGTGGCGTCGAACACGTTGGCAGCCAGAAACGGGAACTCTGCCTGGGCCAGGCGTGCATCCAGCGCCTCTTGCCCAAAATCGAACTCGTGGTTGCCCGGAACCGAGGCGCGATAGCCCATGGCGTTCATCACTTCAACTGCCGATTCACCCTGGAACCAGGTAGAGACGGCCGGGCCCGTCCAGTTATCGCCCCCGCTGAGCAGCAGCACGTTGCCATTGGCAGCCAGCGGGTCATGGCCACGGTCTGCCCACAGGGCGGCTGAAAGGCTGGCCCCGCCCTCCAGAAACCCGCCATGGGTGACGGGCTCCAGACGCCCATGCTCGTCGCTGGTGTGGATGATGACGATCTCACGCGGCGAGGGGTCGAGCGTCGACGTGGGGTTGGCCTCGAGCATGGGCGTCTCTGACGGCGCCTTGGGTCGCGGCAAATCCCTATCGCAGGCAGCCAGCGATAGGCACAGGCTGAGCAGCAGAACCATCAAGCCCATAACCGGCCAGCGGAATCTCACAAGGTAGCCCTTTCCGGGATGTGAGGATGAGCGGTGTGCGCTGTAGGTCAGCGTATCAGCCAGGCGCCATCGACCTGCAGCACCATGCCATGGCAATAGTCGGCGGCGGCCGAGGCCAAGAACACCGCCGCGCCCTGCAGGTCTTGAGGGGTGCCCCAGCGGCCGGCGGGGATGCGCTCCAAGATCGTAGGCCCGCGCACCGGGTCAGCCGCGAGCGGCGCGGTCATATCGGTGAGCATGTAGCCGGGGGCGATGGCGTTGACGTTGATGTGCCTGGCCGCCAGCTCGTTGGCCATTGCTCGTGTAACGCCCACCACGCCGTGCTTGGAGGCAGCATAGGGGGTGACCAGGATGCC
>JAAYDS010000246.1 GCA_012729155.1 Chloroflexota bacterium
CCCTTGCCAGCCTCTGATAGCCGCGTGTTGGCGCTGGAGTGGCTGCCTCATGGCAACGAACAGCTCATCGCCGCCCTGCGCGAACGCCTGGCTCACGGGGGCTGCGCCGCCGTGCTGTGCAACACCGTGGCTCGTGCCCAGGCTGTCTATCAGTCGCTGCGTGATGCCGAGGTGGTTCCGGCTGAGGATCTGACACTCTTTCATGCGCGCTTTCCCATGGCGTGGCGCCAAGATATTGAGCGGCTGGTAGTATCACGCTATGGCAAGAACAGCGCTCGCGAGCAGCGCCGGGGCATTGTGGTGGCGACGCAGGTGATCGAGCAGAGCCTGGACCTGGATCTTGACCTGATGGTGAGCGACCTGGCGCCCATCGACATGCTGCTGCAGCGCGCCGGCAGGCTCCATCGTCACCAGCGCGAGCGCCCGCAGGCCCTTGCCGAGCCACGACTGCTGTTGGTCGAGCCTGAGAACGTCAACGACCTGCCCAAGTGGGGCAACGACGCCTATGTGTACGAGCCCTACATGCTGCTGCGCACGTTTTTGCTTCTCCGAGGCCGCTCGAGTGTCTCTTTGCCGGCCGAGACGCAGGCACTTATCGAGGCCGTGTATGGCGAGGCCGAGCCGGTGGCTGGCGCATCAGCCGAGCTGCTGGCCGCGCTGGATGCAGCGCGGCGGGATTGGGAAGAGACTCAGCGCGAGCACGCGCAGATCGCCCGCACCCGACTGGTGTTGTCGGTGGATGACGAGGATCTCTTTCAGCAACGGAACCCAGGGTACGCCGAGGAGGACCCCAGCGTCCACAAGACCATGCGTGCCATGACACGGCTGGGCGAACAGGGCATCTTGGTGGTGTGCCTGCATGAGCAAGACGGCCAACCCACCCTCGAGCCCGAGGGAGGCGCGCCGGTCGAGATCGGGGAGCGCCCTTCGGCCGAACTCACGCGTCAACTGGTGCTGCATAGTGTGCAGGTTACTCATCGAGGGCTAGTGAGCTGTCTGCTGACGCAGCGCCCACCCAAGGCATGGCGTCAGCACGCGCTGCTGCGCCATAGCCGACATCTGGTGTTTGCGAACGGCGCGTGTACGGTGCAGGACGGCGGCGGTGCCTATGTGGTTACGCTCAGCAGAGCATTGGGGCTGATCGTGACAAGGGAGAGGACATGATGCACAAGACTCGGACCATCGCTGTAGTCGAGCGCAAGAGAGGAGGGCCGGATGACGTTCTCATTTGATCTCGTTGGCGAACGATGGGTGCCCTGTGTCACTCACCAGGGGGACACCGAGGAACTCAGCCTGACCGATGCGCTGCTCCAGGCCCACACGTACCGCGAGTTGGGAGGCGAGTCGCCGTTGGTGACTGCAGCGCTCTATCGCCTGATGCTCGCCATTCTGCACCGCGTATTTGGACCAAAGGATCGCGATGCCTGGTGCGATCTGTGGGCGCGTGGCCGGCTCGAACCGACACCGCTGCTCGAATACCTGAGCCGCTGGCGTCATCGTTTTGACCTGTTCGATAGCGAGCGCCCGTTCTATCAGGGCGACCATCCCACCATACCTAGCAACCCCATCGGCAACCTGCTACACGAGCTTTCGCGCGATGATACTCTGTACGACCATCGCACTGCTACGGGCATCGGCCTGGCGCCAGCACAGGCAGCGCGCCATGTGGTCTGTGCGCAAGCCTTCGGGCGCTGGATGACCAAAGGGCCATACGGCCAACTTCCATTCGGCACCTGCGCTCGGGGGATCGTCTTCTACGCGAAAGGCGATAGCCTCTTTGAGGACCTCGTGCTCAACCTCATCCGCTACCCGAGTCGAGACGATGTGATGCCCTGCGACCGGGCCAACGACGCGCCCTGTTGGGAGATGGAGGACCCCTTTATGCCGGCGCGCTCAGTCGCGTTCGGTTACCTGGACTATATGACGTGGCTCAGCCGTCGCATCTTGCTGTTGCCAGAGACAGAGAATGGCCAGGTCATCGTCTATAGGGCCAAGATTGCGCCGGGGCTACGCATGACCGATGAGATGCGAAACCCGGCTATGCAGCATAAGGACTGCCGGAAGAGGGGCTGGAAAAGCTGGGTGCCCTTCACCGAGAAACGTGCTCTGTGGCGCGACAGCGCCAGCATCATGCAGGTGCCTCACGAGGCATACGACGCTCGCGACAGCCACCCGCCTGCGATCATCGAGTGGTTGGCGTCGTTGGTTGTCGAGACCCAAGCTCTCACCGCCGGCCAGACGATGCGCCTCGCAGGTATGGGCATGGCGGGCGATCTGAACCAGTACCGCGTCCACTTCCATCGCCGCGAAGAGCTGCCCCTGCCACTGGCCTATCTGCAAGAGCAGAACCTGGTCAGCCACCTGCAGCAGGCCATCGGCGAGGCTGAGGATGCCGGTCGCCAGCTCTTTGGGGCGCTCTCCA
>JAAYDS010000247.1 GCA_012729155.1 Chloroflexota bacterium
CGCCTGCGCGAGGCCCAGGCACACCTCAAGGCGCACCACCCTGCTGCGGCAGATCAGCCGCTGCACACCCTCTGGCGGCGCGCACTGGCGCGTCTCGAGACCACCTGGGACCCGCAGGCCGTGCGCGCCTATCTGCAGCAGGCCACCCCGCTGGGGGCCGAGGGCGGCGTGCTGCTGCTGGCCGTGCCCGACGTGGCCGCCTGCCAGTGGCTCAACGCGCGAGCGCGCGGCCCCGTGCTCACGGCCCTCGCCGGCGGCCCCCCACGCGGCAAGCAGGCTGCGGCCCTGGCCAACGCCCTCGACGCCATCAAAGACGTGCAGTTTGTGGTGGCGCGTAACAGCGATGCGGCCTCGCACGCTTGACGAACACCCGCTGGCCATTGACGGCCTGGGCCCGCACGGCTAAAATCGGGCGCAAAGGAGGCGACCATGCCACGATTGCTGGTGCTCTATCATTCGCAAGACTATGGCCACACCGGCCAGATGGCCGCGGCCGTGGCCGAGGGGGCGCGCCAGGCGGGCTGCGAGGTGGTGCTGCACAACACCAACGACGCCCGTTTTGACGTGGCCACCTTTGCCGACTATGACGCCGCCGCGTTCGGCTCGCCCGACTATTTCAGCTACATCGCCGGTGGCCTCAAGACCTTTCTCGACGACCACTATGTGCTCGACGTACGGCGCGGCGTGAGCGGCCTCACCGGCAAGCCCTATGCCCTCTTTTGCTCGCACGGCGGCGGCGGGCGCGTGGCCGCCATCATGGCCGGCCTGTTCCGGCGGGTGGGCACGCAGGTGGGCGATACGCTGGCCTGCCGCGGCGCCCCCGACGAGGCCAAGCTCGAGCAGTGTCGGGCGCTGGGGCTGGCGCTCGCAGGTGCAGCGCTGGGCTAGCAGGGGCGCTGGCCTGCCCGCGGCGCGCGTGGTGCTGTGCACCTTTCAGCATGGCGCCCGCGTGGCCCTGGCCCTTGCGCGGGCCGCCAAGGAGGACGCATGACGCGAGAGCGATTGTTGACGCCGCGACTGGTGCTGCAGGTGTTGCTGGCGGTGGTGGCCCTGCCGCTGTTGCCACTGCTCGTCTCGGGAGACTGGCGCTGGTGGCAGGCCTGGGCCTATGCCGCGGTCTCGATAGGGGGCTTTGCCCTGAGCCGCGGACTGGTGGCCCGCAGCCACCCAGACCTGCTGGCCGAACGCGCCCACTCGCTGCAAAAGCAAGACGCCAAACCGTGGGATGGCCCCTTGCTGCTGACGATGACACTGGCCGCGGCGCTGGCGCTGGCGGTGGCGGGCGTCGAGCGGCGCGTGGCGACGGCGCCTGCGCTCGGCTGGCCGCTGCACGCCCTGGCGCTGGCCGGCATCGTGGGCGGCTATACCCTGGGCGCCTGGGCCATGCTGGCCAACCGCTTTTTCTCGGGCACCGTGCGCATCCAGGCCGACCGTGGCCAGCGGGTGATCTCGAGCGGGCCATATGCCTGGGTGCGGCACCCAGGCTATGCGGGGGCGCTGCTCACCTATCTACTCACGCCGCTGCTGCTCGCCTCGCCCTGGGCGTTGGCGCCCACCGCGCTGGCGATAGCGGCGCTGCTGGTGCGCACGGCCCGCGAAGACGCCACCCTGCAGGCCGAGCTGCCCGGCTATGCCGACTATGCCACGCACGTGCGCTATCGCCTGTTGCCCGGCGCGTGGTGACGCTCACGGCATAGCGAGCGCCAGCCAGCGCGCCGGTCGTCAGCGCGGCTAAACGTCGTAGGTCAGGCCAAAGCCAAAGGCGAACAGCGGGTCGGGGTCGTCGTGCGGCGTATCGCCACGGCGGGCGCGCACGGCGTCCATGTTGCGCGGCAGGTTGAACGGCAGCCGCCCCTCGGGGCGCGCCACGCCCTGCAGCACATCCACCAGCGCGGCGTCATCGGCCCCATAGTGCGCCACCACGGCGGCCACGTCTGCGATGAACTCGCTCAACACCGCCGGCCGGTCGAGGTGCATCAGCACCACCACCGGCAGCCCCGTGGCCACCAGCCGCTGGATGGCCGCCAGCTCGTCGGCGTTGGCCGCGCCCGCATAGGCCAGCGTGCCCTCGTGGCGCAGCGGCCCACCACCGCGTCGACCGCCGCCGCCCTCGCCCGCCGCCGGGCCCATGGGGACGAAAAAGGTCGGGTTGGGCATGACCTCATAGGGCGCCACAACGGCGATGATGGCCAGCTCGGCCTCTTGCGGCGTGGCCACCACCGTGCCCAGCGCCGCGGCCGCCTCGGGCGCCACCTGCTCGACGTACACGCGCCGCCCCGTGCCCAGCGGCAGCAGGCCATCTGCGTTCTTGAGCAGCGTCACCGAGCGGCGCGTGGCCGCGCGGCCCGCGGCCGTGGCGCGGGGGCCGCCCACCAGCTCGCCGGCGCGCTCGGCGTCGACGTAGGGGTTCTCGAACAGACCCATCTCGAACATGGGCGTGAGGATGCGCCGCGCCGACTCGTCGAGCCGCTCCTCGGTGATGGCCCCCTGCTGCACCAGCCCCAGGAGCACGTCCGTGTCGGTCTCGCCGCCGAGCTGGTCGTGCCCCGAGGCCACGATGCGCCGCACCCGCTCGGCCAGCGGCTGGTCTTCAACGCCCCAGGGCATGCCACGGGTAATGTTCCAGTCGGTGACCACGATGCCGTCAAAGCCCAGCTCTTGCCGTAGCAGGCCGGCGATCAGCTTCTCAGAAAAGCCGGCCGCCACCGTGTCGATGCCCAGGGGGATGGCATAGTCGGTCATCACAGCGCCGGCGCCCGCCGCCAGCGCCGCTCTAAAGGGCCGCAGGTGCGCCTCGAACTGGCCGCCAGGGTAGTGCTGCCAGCGCCCGTAATGGTTGTGCGGGTCATAGCCGTCGACCACCGGCCCGTCGCCGGGAAAGTGCTTGACCGAGCAGATGACGCTCTGCGGGCCGATGCCGGCGCCCGCCTGCAGGCCGTCGATATAGGCCGCGATCAGCTCGGCGCACAGCTCAGGGTCTTCGCCAAAGGTGCCGGGGATGCGTGGCCAGCGCGGCTCGGTGGCCACATCTGCCATGGGCGCGATGTGAAAGCGCACGCCCACGGCGCGCTGCTGCTCGTTGGCCAGGGCAGCCAGCTCGCGCACCAGGCCCACATCGCGCGTGGCGGCCTGCCCCAGTTGCGGCGGCCACTGCGCAAAGCCAGAGCGTGGGTTGGCGTTGCGCGGGTCGGTGCCAAAGACGATGGGGATGCCCAGACGCGAGCCCTCGGCCAACGCCTGCAGAGCATTGTTCCAGCGCGCCTCGACCACGGGCGGCCCACCGCCAAAGTTGTTGATGTAACGCATGTGGCGGC
>JAAYDS010000248.1 GCA_012729155.1 Chloroflexota bacterium
AGCCTCAACCCCCAGGCAGCCTTGACGGCATAGGTGTTGGTGGCATCGTCCGCCGCCACTGGCTCATCAGCCGTGGCCCAGATGGGTGCCGCCAAGACGATGAGCGTCGACAACAAGAGCAGTATTAAGAAACGCTTCATTTCCCCCCCTAGATGAGCAGACGCGATGCCACACCGTGCAACTCAACCTTGAGACAGAGGACCATCGGTCTGTGGCCATGATCTACGATGGAACACTGTCTCGACTTCAATTATACAGGAAACGCACATGGATGGACGACGAATCGGATGCCTCAACGTAAAAACCTGAAAGATGAGCGCCAAACATACCGTCGGTTTATGCCTGTCAGTGGCAACGACGGACACACTGGCAGCGGTTGTGGCGTCAGTGGTGTGCCGCCGCTTTGATATTTGCATCTATGGAAGAATCGTTGTATTCTACTGATGCGCTGGCTACGGCCGCAGCGCCGCAGTGAACTAGAAGCTCCGAGTTTCGTTCCCCGATCCTCTTCCGAGAGCGTCCAAAGACGAAAGCTCTGCCTCCAGGCCATCTGCACGGATCTCGTTCGCGACTGGACGTCCTCGCCAGCCCTAGGAACGATCCTTTCTCTTTCGGCCGCTCTCATCATGAAGGAAGCGATTCAGTGAACAAGAAACTCTATGTTGGTAATCTCTCGTACGACACCACCAGCGCTGGTCTTGAGGCTTACTTTGGCCAGGCCGGTGAAGTCGAAGAGGCCGTAGTGGTGCAAGACCGTGACTCGGGCCGTTCGCGCGGCTTTGGTTTTGTGACTATGGCCACCGAAGAGGCCGCCGCCGCTGCCATCCAGCAGTTTAACGGCACAAACCTCGACAACCGCACCATCAAGGTCAATGAAGCGAACCCGCCCCGCCCGCGCGAGCCGCGTGGTGGTGGCTTTGGTCGCTGGTAGGCTGCTCTAGCCACTGCAATGTCTTACGGCGCGTTGAGGAGGCGCCTCTAGACAGCAGTCGGCCCGATGCAAGCAGGGCGGCACGCGGAGATCATCCGCGTGCCGCCTTTTTTGCTATACGGCGCCGCTGGCTAGAGAACCTCAGGCTAACAGCTCGCTCAGCAATAGGCCATCGCGCGGAATGTACTGCCGCCACAGCGCCACCGATTCGCGCAACTCGCGCATGATCTTGTTAGGCGGGTCCATGCTAAGCGGAAAGATCTCGAGCGTGAGGTAGAGCGTCTCGCAGCGCGGTGGCAGGCCTGCGCTGGCCGGCGCTGCATAGCCGGCCGCCAACGCCTCGAGCACGCGCCGAGGCTTGATGACGCCTGTGGCGTTGTGCTCGGCAGTAAAGGGACTGTGAGCAGCATCGTGCCCCGTGCTCTGGCTGAGATGGATGATGGGCGAGTAGGGCCCCAAAGCCGTCAGCCAGGCATAGGGGGTGCTGTCACGCGGTTCTGCGAACATATGCGGGTAGTCCGCCAGTTGTGCGTCGAGTGCCGCCGCGGCTTCTTGCGGCGCCGCAACGCCGCGCACAAGTGCATCAAAAAGGTCATCCATGGTCTCGGGCCCGAGCCAGAGATCGAGAGGTTCGGCACCCTCTCTGGCTGCTGCGACAGCCGCTGTCAGCATGTCGATGGTGGGGCGGTAGCAAAGCGACTGCCCGCTGGCGTGGGTTACATCGACGGTCAGATAAAAGGGCACCCCTGCCGCGCGGTAGATGCGCCGCAGCAGTTCGGTCGAACCGGCGATGGTCCAGGGGGGCAGGTGTGGGCTGCGCATTTGCTCGAGGCCCAAAAACCCCGCGCCCACCTCAACGCCATAGCGGGCCAGGGAGGCCAGGTCATTCACCAGAGAGGCCTCGAGCTCTGCGTAGCGCGCTGGGTCGGCCAGCACCGGCTGCGAAATGGCATGACAGTAGAAGCCCATGCCGGCCCCCAACTCGGCGGCGATGCGGGTCATCGGCTTGAGCCAGTCATCGCGAAAGTGGGCTCGTACGCGCGCATCGGTGTGGGTGAGCCCCAGGGTGACGTAGGTGCCATGGCCAGAGTAGAGGTTGACCACACGCACCGCGTGTCTCTCTTCGGCCTCTCGCACCGCCGTAAGCCAATCGGTCATGGCGTCTGCTGGCAGGTGAAAGGGGTCGCAGTCGTTATCGGCGCTAGCTTCGACGCAGTTCAGACCCAGGTCATGGATGATGCGCGCCCAGTCGTCAGGGGCGACCCAGCGCTTGGACGCAAAGCAGTTGTCGATGGCGAGATAGATCCGTGGTGAGGTCATCGCTGCTCCTCGTCTACGAGCGTCACTGGCCGGAACATAACACCCCCGCCGGCCGCCTGTCAAGGCGACGC
>JAAYDS010000249.1 GCA_012729155.1 Chloroflexota bacterium
GACGCCAACACGCTGACGCGACTGCCAGCCTTGAACGATGACGGCACTCGCTGGCCTGACGACGCGGTGATACTGAATGCAACAGTCACGGTAGAATAGCGCATCATCGGCATCACAACGAGCGCGATGCACTGCGTGAGCCTCCAGGCGCCAGCCAATGGCCCACATAGGGGGCCAGTATGCCGCAGGTAACGGCCACCAGCGCAACCAGCAGATGGCTCGTCAGCTCGGTCTGGGCGCTGTCGAAATCACCCCAGAACCAGATGCTGCCGTCAGCCAGGAGCGCCACGCGATAGTATCCGGCATAGTCAGGCCCGCAGACGATCTCTTCGTCCGCGGCTACCACATGTCCAGGCGGCCGCGGGGCCGCCGCCATGACAAAGCGCTCGCTGCAACCACTGGCGCCAGATTTTGTCACTTGCGCATCTTCGACCGTCACCCACCGTGCGCCACTCGGGCCGTCGACCTCGAGCATCCAGGTGGCGCCATCGGCCGATTGTCCGGTGACGCCAAGGCTGAGCGTGCGATAGGCATCGACGATCTGCACCATCACCAGGGGCTTGGGTGTTATCGGCAGCCGCTCCCAGACGCCGTTTGGCAGTTGTTGCAGGCCGATGTACAGGCCAATGCCGGCGGCGGGCACGCCGAGGAACCGGATCAGCGTTTTGGGCAGGTCGTAGCGTTCGAGCAGCACGATCAGCCCAACAGTAGCGCCAAAGAGCATGCCCGCTGCGCTGGCCCGCAACACCAGCACCCACCACCGTAGCGGCCAATGCAGGGCCCCCACCAGCAGTGCGAAGCAAAAGCCTGTTGCGGCCATCACACGCCAGAAAACCGGCACCTTGCGACGCATCGTCACTTCTCCAGGCTGGTTACCGCTCCAACCACGCCTGATTGCCCGTCATGAGATCGACATAGGCACGGCGAGCCTCGATGCCCTTGAGCACCACGGCATGCAGGCCATCAGCGGTGGTGTCGATGTCGCGATAACTGTTGGTATAGGGATCGATCGCCGTGGCGGCGTTGATCTGCTCGATCCACGCCGCGTCTAGCGCACTGGCGCCCGAGTAAGCGCCCGCAAGCCCCGCTGTCACCGCTGCCACACAGTCGGTGTCGCGGCCATAGTTGACAGCGGCCAACAACGCGGTGCGCGCATCGCCCTCGCTGGCGACAAAAATGGCCAACCCCTTGCAGACCACCTCGTTGGCCTGTGACATGGCATAGACAAAGTGCGTGCCGCCATAGTAGAGCGCATCGAACTCGGGCAGCATGCCCATTGGGTCGCCCACATGGCGAGTGCCGATCTCGAGAGCGCGCTCGACCTCGCGTTTAACCGAGTCGTAGCGGGCATAAGGCGTGTCGTGCTGGGCATGGTAGTCGGCATAAGCCAGAGCTGTGTCGCACACCGACGCCACCGTGGAATCGGGGCGCAGGGCGGCGGCGATGCTGGCATGGTAAAGCGCGGCCCAGCGCAGGGCATAGGTCTGGGCACTGGCGTACACCAGACCCACATCATACACATCGGCGGCAGCCCCGTCTGGATCGCCCGCGTTGACGATGCCGATGGTGTGCCCCGCCCGAGCCAGGGAGTTGACGTTGTTGAACGGCCACAGACGGCCCAGCTCACGGGCTGGCACACCAGAACGCGCCATCTCGAGCAGCGTCTGATCAAAGGGCTCTTGCTTGTAGACCATGCGCTCGGGCTGCAGATCGCGCACCCAGACAGCCACCAGGTCTTCGGCGGTGAAGCGGCCGCCCTTTGCGATGGCGGTAGTATTCATTAGCTTCTGCCGCTCGATGCCATCCTCAGTGGTGCCAGCGGGGCGCTGCCAATCGGTATAAGCGGTATAGTGCTTGTAGGGCAATAACCGGTCGAGCCATCCGTACGCCTCAACGATCCGCTCGTGCGTCCAGCCCTCGACGGCCGCACCCATGGCCGAGCCCACCCACGAACCTGCGATGCAACCGCGAATCTTGTCATGCAGAGTGATCATGCTTGCCTCCTGACGATCTGTTGGCAACGATTGTCGCCGACGCAGGCGGGCAGCGCAAGCGCTGCATCGATAGCAGCCGCCGGCCGCCTGTGCTACAATCGCGCAACAGGTTCAGCCAGGGAGGCGATCATGTCATTCGAGGCGATAGATCGCAGGTATCAAAAGCTGCTGCGTGCCATGCAGGCCGGGCAGCTCAGTGAGGACGCGTTTCTAGATCAGGTGAGCGAGCTCACCCTGCGTGACGAACAGGGGCAGTGGTGGATGATCGGCGCGCGCGACGGCCTGTGGTACGTATGGCAGGGCGGCCAGATGGTACAGACCACACCACCCGGCCTCTCTGGAGCACGCCCTGCAGCCGCCTCGAGCGGCGCCAGCAGCGCAACGTGCGCCCACTGCGGGGAGCCGCTGCTGCCAGGGGCACGCTTTTGCGGCAACTGCGGCCAGTCTGTGCCGACGGATGGCCCACGTCTCTGCATCAACTGCCACGCGGAACTCGAGCCAGGCGCCCGTTTCTGCGGCATTTGCGGCCAGCGCGTCGGCGCACCTGAGGCGCCCCTGGCTGCGCAACCGCCCTTACCGCCGGCCCCTGCTACCTCGCCGACACCTGAGACGCCGATAGAGACTGCGCCGCGACCGCCCCAATCCAGCGCCTCATCGACGGGATTGGCGCCCGAGGCCATGAGTCCGTTGGACGAGCCCGAGTTCGACAGCCTGATCTCGCTCGACGCGACTAGGCCGAAAGTCGATGAACAGCAGTTGTCGGCGACCCAACCGACGCCTGACGCCACGTTGATCGCTCCGCTCGCCCAGGGCGCCAGAGGGGCGCTGGTGCAAGAGTCTGAGCCATCACCGCCCGTCGAGGCTGATGAGCTAGACCAGGGCAAGGTCGACGCCGCTGGCTCGGCCGATGACACGGTCTCGAGCGACGATCGCGCAGGCACGAGTGACCAGCCAGATGGTGAGCCTGCAGAGGCGTCTGGCACGGTTGAACCTGCGCCCGACGAGCCCCAGGCCCGCGACGATAGGACGGTGCTGAGCGATGAGGCGGCGCTAGACCAGGAGATGGCAGCCTGGGAGGCCGACGCCGCGATAGACACACCGCCCGCGCCGCCGCCCGAACCGATTGCGCCCGTCGCCGCTACGCCGGCGCCTCTAGGCCAGCCGCCAGCGAGCCGCCCTGACCAGCCCCCTGCGCCAGAGCCATCGCCAGTGGCGCCTGCAGCCGCAGCAGCTCTGCAACAGCCTGTGCCCATGAGCGCGCCTCCGCCCCCAGTCCCAAAGTACGGTGCAGTGCCACCGGCCAGCCACGTAGACCTGCGCCAGGATAGCCTGGGCTCACCACCTGCAGGGGGCGCGCCACCACCGCCACCGCCACCGTCGTCTCCAGCTGGGGGCGGCGCAAGAGGCGGCGGCAAACGCCTGCCGCGCTGGCTGTTGGCCCTGATCGCCGTAGTGGGGCCGCTGCTCGTCGTGGGGTTGGGCTATTTGGCTGCTACGCGGCTCTTTGGCCTCGACCAAGCGCCCAGCGGTGAGCCAACGGTCACCGTTGCACCCACGCTCACGTTGAGCGCCACCGTGCAGCCGCAAGAGACAGCGACCGCCACCGCCACCTATACGCCTACCGCCACACCTGCGCCAGGTGCGCCCGTCCTGAGCGTCGAGCTTCAGGCACGCTTTGCCCAGGATGCCGGCGCCAAGGCGATACTCGATGCTGGCGACGTGGTGCGCTATCGCGTGAGTGTGCTCAATTCGGGCGAAAGCGACGCAACTGGCGTCGTGCTCACCTCAAGGCTGGATGATGCTGTCGAGCTGGTGGGCGACGTCGAGGTCGGCTCGGGGCGCGTCGTGCGCGGCGGAGCTGGCGACCGTGATGTGGTGGTGACGCTGCCGCGGCTCGAGGCCGGGTTTGAGTGGTGGATCGAGTACTATGTTCGGCTGCGTGAGGGCGTCAGCGGCCCGCTGTCGCAGGTGTCGGCGCAGGCCGAGGTCATGAGCGACGCGACAGAGGTGGTGCTGAGCGATGACCCCGACACCGCCACCTATGGGGATCCCACCATCATCGAGGTGGTTCTAGCCACGCCGACGGCCACCATTGCGCCGCCAACGGCTACGCCTACCTCAACACCTACGCTCACACCGCACCCGGCCACAGCGACGCCGACGATGACCGTAGCGCCCACGCAAACGCCAACCACAGGGCCCACTGCCACGCACACGCCACAGCCGCTGAGCTTTGGCACTGCCCTGACCGTCAGCAACGGCGCCTATGGCAGCAACAACGTCTGGGCCGAGCACCGCGACGGCGTCTTTGCAGATACGCCTGCAGGGCGCTATCAGTGTGAGCTGGGCTTTTTCACCACAGCCGACTCTCAGGCTGCGATGCAGGCCGCCTGGACGCAGGCGGGCCGTAGCGGCGCCAATTGGCGCATGCGCATCGTCGTCCGCGGGTCGCAGAGCTGGATCTCGTGCGGCAGCAACCCCAGCTGTTACGACAACGTGGTCGAAGACACCACCCAGGCGGAGCTAAAGGCCGAGGTCTACATGCAGCCGGCGGTGTGGAATAGCCTGGCGAGCGCCTATGCCGCGGGCGGCTATGGCGCCATGATCGCGAACGAATACTATGATGATATGCAGGGTATGGTGTTTGGTCCCATGGGGGCCAACGCCCCGCAGACACCGGTGGTATCGATTCGCTTCACCAAGGTCAACTGAGTTAGTTCGTGCTCGGCAAAAGGGGGGCGTAAAGCACGCTCCCCTTTTGGTGTTTCGGGAACCCACAAGGCCTGTCAGGCGTCAGATAGACGACGCCTTGTTGGGGCGCACCCAGAGGGCGTCGCGCTTCTCTCCTCTCTCACAAAGCGAGGGGCGCACTGGTCCAGCGCCCCTCGCTTTGTGGCAACCACTAGAGCTCCAGCGCCCTCAGGCGGGATCGACAAAACGCACCCAGGGCGGGCGCGCCACTTTGCCTCGCTCACGACAACGCTGGCAGAGGCCAGGAATCACCAACTGCTCGATCTGCACCTCGAACCCAAAGCGCTCGGCCAGGGCCGACACAAAACCATGCGCGTCATCAGGCGGCACGCCCTCGATGCAGCCGCAGCTCTGGCAGAGCAGGTGTAGATGAGGCCCATGTAGCGACAGCAGCTCGTAACGCGTTTCGCCGGCGCTGTCGTAGCCCGACACCAGGCGCAGCTCTTGCAGCAGACCAAGCGTGCGATAGACCGTAGAGAGGTCCACGTTTGGGCTCTGGGCAGCTATGCTTTGATGCAGTTCCTCGGCAGAAACGGGCTCGGAGGCCTGGTGCAGCGCTGATAGCACCAGCTCGCGCTGGAGTGTCATGCGGAGGCCGCGCCGCCGCAGCTCATCACGAAAAGCCGCCTCACATGCCATCACCCTTGCCCCTGTTATTGCGAATTGTGGCAATAATGCGTCACGTTGAGTGGAGTGTCAAACCATCGACGTGGGTATTGTTTGACAGATTAGTCAAGAATAGGCGATAATCTAGCTTAACAACCCGCCATGGGCGCAGCGATTGCGCCCATCGTCCATCGATAGGAGCTAGAACGATGAAGACCATCCTGCTGGGGCTGCCCCCCGAAGACCGCGCCGACGAGCGGCTAGCGCGTGTGCACGCGCTGGCGCCCGACTATCGCTTGCTTGTAACCGTGGATGACGCCGAGATCGAGGCCGTGCTCGACGACATTGAAATCGCCGCAGCGCGCGTGCCGCGCAGCCTCACGGCCAAAGGCAAGAATCTTCGCTGGATGCAGCAATGGGGCGCCGGCGCCGACTGGCTGATGAACGACGCCGAGGCTGTAGCGCATCCCTTTGTGCTCACCAACGCCTCGGGCATCCATGCCATCCCCATCAGCGAGCACATCGTGGCAATGATGCTGGCCCTGGCGCGTCGGCTGCCAGAGGTCATCCGGCGTCAACCCACCCATGAGTGGCGCCGACCCGAGCGACAGCAAGTGCGCGAGCTGGCCGGAAGCACGGCCGTAGTGATTGGCCTCGGCGCCATCGGCGGGCGCACAGCCCGCCTGTTGCACGCCCACGACGTGCACGTCATTGGTGTGCGGCGTAACCCCGCCATCCCCGCGGACGGCGTGGCCCGTACGGTAGGGCCCGATGAGCTGCTGACGGTGCTGCCCGAGGCCGACTGGATCGTGATCACCGCGCCGCTCACGCCCGAGACACGACACCTGATCGGCGCCCGCGAGTTGGCGGTGACCAAGCCCTCTGCCTGCATCCTCAACATCGGGCGCGGGCCCATCATCGACCAGGATGCGCTCATTGCCACGCTGCGCGAGGGCCGCTTGGCAGGCGCTGGCCTCGATGTCACCACCCCCGAACCGCTGCCTGCCAACTCGCCCCTGTGGGACATGGACAACGTGATCATCACGCCCCACTACTCGGGCTCGACACCCGCCTACGAAGATCGTGCCTTTGCTCTCTTTGAGCAGAATCTGCAGCGCTACCTGGCAGGCCAGCCATTGATCAATGTGGTCGACAAGCATCTGGCCTATAGCCCGCCCGAGGTCGACGCCGAACCATGAAAGGGTTAGTGGGCAGGCGCGTACTGGTCACCGGCGGCACCTCAGGCATTGGCCAGGCAATGGCGGTGCGCTTTGCCGCCGAGGGCGCTCTGGTGGCCATCAACTATCGCCGTGATGAGGCCAGCGCAGCCGAGACTGAGGCGCTGGTACAGGCAGCCCTCGATGACTGCGTTGCCAGTATCCAGGGTTGTGGCGGGAGACACATCCTGGTGCACGCCGACGTCTCGCAGCCCGAACAGGTTCAACGCCTGGTGGCAGAGACGGTCGCAGCGTTCGGCGGGCTAGACATCGTGATCAACAACGCAGGCATTGCCATCGGGGCGGCCTCGCACGAGATGACGCTGGAGCAGTTCGATCGGGTGATCGCAGTCAACCTGCGGGGGGCCTTTGTCTGCGCCCAAGAGGCCATTCGCTACTGGCTGGCCAGGGCCCAGCCAGGCGTCATTGTCAACGTGTCGAGCGTGCACCAGGTCATCCCCAAGCCGCGCTATGCCAGCTACTCGATAAGCAAAGGCGGCCTGGGCAACCTGACGCGCACGCTGGCGCTAGAGTATGCGGGCCAAGGCATCCGCGTGAACGGCATCGGGCCAGGCGCCACCGTCACGCCCATCAACCGTGCCTGGGTCGACGATGCGGAGAAACGCGCTGAGGTCGAACGGCACATCCCTATGGGGCGCGCAGGCGAGGCTGCAGAGATGGCGGCTGCGGCGGCCTTTCTGGCGTCGGACGAAGCCGCCTATATCACCGGCCAAACCCTGTACGTGGACGGCGGGCTGACGCTTTACCCTGACTTTCGCACGGCCTGGTCGACCGAGTAAAACGCATCTCAAGCTGCCGCCTATCGTAGGCAGGCGGCAGCTTGAGCGCCATTGCCGATGATGTTCATTTGCATTAGAATCCCGCAAACACCATGGGGGGATTCATGTCACAGAAATGCTCACGTCGCCTCATCATCGGCTGGGCCATCACCTTTGTAACAATCACCGCTGTGTTGCGCGCCATTTGGCACTGGCTGCCCGCATGGCGCCTTGAGCTAACCCATGAGCACCGCGGCGTTGAGATGGCGACGATTTATGCCTATCTTGGCGCCGCCTTTGTCGCTTTAGGAGCAGCGTGGCGTCAGAGGGCCATGCCGCGGTCGACTGTGATTGTGCCGACCTTGAGCATTCTGGGCATCATGGAGGAATGGAGCTTTGTGCTGCGCCTTGGCCTAACGCCACCACGGCTGCTGAATGTGCAGCTCGATTCCTTTCACGATCTCGTCGAGGTAGCATATCGGGCACTCACCCGTGCCGAGTACCGTCAGTACGCCCTGCTGGCCACAGTACTGACGGGCGTTGTCGCGGTGGGCGTCCTGCTCTCGGCGGTCTGCGGCCGTCGACGCATCTGGCATAGCCTGCAGCAATTGCCCTGGCAGTTTGTGCTACTCGCCGGCCTGCTACTGGCCCTGGCAGCCCTGGTCGATCTGGGCATGGTACGGATACGACCGGGCGCCTTTTGGGAAGAGACCCTCGAGCTGCACGCCGGGCTGGCGATGATGTTTGCGGCGCTGGCCTGCTGGTGGGCTCCGGGCGAGCCATGGGCCGAGCGGCGCGCTTGAGGCCACGATTGACACGCACCTCACCTTGAGGCCATAATGCCCCGCATCATGGTTCAGGCAAAAGGAGACTGCGATGTTCTTCGAGTTTCGCCAATACAAGATGGACCCCTCCAGACGCGCCCACTTTGCCGAGCTGATGGACACGGTCGTTATCCCCTTTCAGGTGAGCAAAGGCATGATCGTGGTGGGTGCCTGGGTCGACCAGGAAGACCCCTCGCTGTACTACTGGATGCGACGCTTTGAGAGCGAAGAGGAACGCATCAGGTTGTACGAGACCGTCTACCAGTCTGACGGCTGGCTGAACGAGGTCAAACCGCAGCTGGGCGACACGGTGCAAGAGATCGTCGTCAAGCGTATCGAGCCGAGCCCGCGCTCGATCATCCGCTAGGAGGCATTATGGACTGCCTGCAGGCCATACAAGCGCGCCATAGCTATCGGGGGCCCTACTCTCGCACCCCCGTGCCCGACGAGCATCTGCGCCTGATCGTCGAGGCAGGCATCCTGGCGCCGTCAGGGTACAACGGGCAGACCACGAGCTTTGTAGTGGTGAGCGACACCGCATTGCTCGAGCCCATCCGGCGAATCGCGCCAGACACGCAGGCGCTGGCCACCTGCCCCGCTCTGATCGCAGTGGTGATGGACGCCCCCGAGGAGATACCGGCGGGGCGGACGTTTTTTGGCATCGAGGACTATTCTGCGGCCGTTGAGAACATGCTGCTGGCAGCCACGGCCCTTGGCTATGCCTCAGTGTGGTTCGACGGTGTGCTGCGCAGCGAGGGGCGGGCCCGACTGGTGGGCGATCTGCTCGGCGTGCCACCACAAAAAGAGGTGCGCGTGCTGCTGCCCATCGGTGTGCCAGCCGAGCCTCTCGAGGACCACGGCCGTCGACCGTTCGAAGAACGCGCCCACTGGAATGGCTGGTGAGGCAGA
>JAAYDS010000250.1 GCA_012729155.1 Chloroflexota bacterium
CGAGAGTGTGGCACGGTAGGCGTGGGGTGTCAAAGTGTGGCCGACCAGCGTGAAAGGCGTTTGCGCACTGGCCGCATCGTGGGCATACTGCCCGCAAAATGCAGACAGGAGGCAGGTCATGGGTCAACTCGACGGCAAGGTGGCGATCGTCACGGGCGGCGGCAGCGGCATCGGCAAGGGCATCGCGCTGGCGTTCGCCGGTGAGGGCTGCACGGTGGTGGTGGCGGGGCGCCGGATGGCGCGGCTGGAAGAGGCGGCCCAAGAGGCCCGCGCCCTGGGCGCTGAGGCCCTGGCGGTGCGCTGCGACGTGACCGCCGAAGCCGAGGTGCAGGCGCTGTTCGCCGAGGCCATGGCGCGCTATGGTCGGCTCGACATCCTGGTGAACAGCGCTGGGGCGTTCGACGATGGCCCGATCGAGGATCTGACGCTGGCTCAATGGGATAACGTGGTCGGCGCCTGCCTGACGGGGCCGTTCTTGTGTACGCGCGAGGCGTTCAAGATCATGAAGCCGGTGCGCAACGGGCGCATTATCAACATCGGATCGATCTCGGCCTCGCGCACCCGCGTGAATATGGCGCCCTACACAGCGGCCAAGTTCGGCGTGTGGGGGCTGACGCAGGCGGCGGCGCTCGAGGGGCGCGACCATGGCATCGCCGTGAGCTGCCTACATCCGGGCAACACGGCCGTCGAGCGACGCGTACATTCAGACCGCGATATGGACGACGAGCCGATGATCGCCACGGCCGATATGGCGCGGGTGGCCCTGCTGATGGCCACGCTGCCGCCCGAGGCCAATATGCTCGAGGCGATTGTGCTGCCGCTGCAGCAGCTCTACATCGGACGCGGCTAGCGCCTGACAGGGATCCGGCCACGCGCAGGGCAGCGCAGAGCGGCCCTGACATCATCAAAGAGGAGCCCGCATGTCAGCTATCCAAGAGGTTCAGTCGCCGCCAGCGGTGCGTCACTGGCTCTGGAGGCCCTATCTGACGGTGTTCACGTCGAGCCTGTGCATCATGGTGCTCGAACTGGCGGCTGAACGTGTCATCGCGCCCTATGTAGGTTCGTCGCTCTACACCTGGACGACGGTCATCGGCGTGGTGCTGACGGGCATCAGTGTAGGCAACTATATCGGCGGGCGGTTGGCCGACCGGCGGCCGTCGGTGCGGTTGCTGGGGCTGATCTTTGCGTTGGCCGGGCTGGCAGCGCTGCTGGTGTTGCCGATCGATGCCCTGCTGGCGCCGGGCGACAGCGGCCTGTCGCTGCTCTGGCGCGTGGTGGGGGTGATGGCGGCCATGTTTCTGTTGCCGAGCCTGGTGCTGGGGTGTGTGTCGCCGCTGGTGGCGCGGCTGGCTGTCAAGGATCTGGCGCGTGCTGGGCGCACCGTGGGCAGCATCTATGCGGTGGCCACGCTGGGCAGCATCACGGGCACGGTGAGCACGGGGTTCTGGCTGATCCCCACGTTGCGGGTGGATTGGATTATCGTGGCGGTGGGCGGGCTGCTCCTCTTGTGGGGGCTGGCGCTGCGCATTGCCGGGCGAACCATCGATGCCGGGGTGCTGCGATGAGCGCGACGAGTGGGAGCTGGCAGCAGCGTTGGTACTGGCGACCGGGGATTATCGCGGTGCTGGCCAGTGGCAGCATCATGGTGCTCGAACTGGTGGTGGGCCGCATCGCGGCCAGCTATGTGGGTTGGTCGCTGTATACGTGGACGGCCATCATCAGCATCGTCATGCTCGGCATCAGCCTGGGTAGCTGGCTGGGCGGACGGTTAGCCGACCGCTGGTCGTCGCCGCGTCTGCTGGGCGTGTTGCTGGTGGTGGGTGGTCTGTTGAGCTGGAGCGTGCTGCTGGTCGATATGGTCAATGCTGTGGCGCAGGTAGAAAAGCTGACGCAGCAGAACCTGTCATATGTTGCGGGGCTGGCGGCATTGGGCATTGCGCTGGCGTTTCTGCCCTGTCTGGCACTGGGATGCGTCTCGCCGGTGGTGGTGCGCCTGACGATGCGCAACGTCGATCAGGCGGGCAGCACGGTGGGGCGTATCCACGCCCTCGAGACGGTGGGCAGCATCGTGGCCACCTTTGCCACGGGGTTCTGGCTGATCTCGGCGTTTGGCACGCGGCCGGTGGTGTGGGGCGTGGGCTGTGTGCTGTTGCTGCTGGGCGTCATCATTCTGGGGCATGGTCGTTGGTGGGCCATCGTCGCCTGCCTGGCGCTGCTGGTGGCCGATACGACCATCGCAGTGCAGCGCAACTGGTTCCGCGGGCCCTGCACCCTCGAGACCGACTATTACTGCATCAAGGTGACGGACGAAACGCGCGAGGGGCACCCCGTCAAGGTGCTGATTCTGGACCGGCTGGTGCACAGCTACTCGTCGCTCGATGACCCCACGCGGCTGGTCTACTCTTATGAGCGCCAGTATGCGGGGGCCACGGCCTATCAGAACGAGCGGCACAATCCGCTGCGAGCGCTGTTCATCGGTGGCGGCGGCTACACCTTCCCGCGCTTCATGGAGGCGGCCTATCCCGATAGCGAGCTGGATGTGATCGAGATCGACCCGGGGGTCACCGAGATCGCCCACCAGCTTCTGGGGCTAGAGCGCGACACGCGCATTGCCACCTACAACGAGGACGCGCGCATGTTTCTGGGCCGCACACCCAACCGCGCCTATGACTTGGTGTTCGGTGACGCGTTCAACGACTTTTCGGTGCCCTACCACCTGACGACGCACGAGTTCAACCAGCAGGTGCACGCCTGGATGGCCCCCGATGGGCTGTACGTCATCAACATGATCGACGGGCCGTCTGGAGAGCTGTTCCGCTCGTACGTGCACACGCTGCGCCAGACGTGGCGGCACGTGTATGCCGTGATGGACGTGGATGCCTGGCGACGCGCCACGCGCAGCACCATCGTGGTTATCGCCAGCGATCAAGCGCTGGATGTTGCCGCGCTCGGCGAGCACGCCCCCGAGCTGGCGGCGTCGCTGCTCGCGCCAGACGTGCTAGAAGGGATATTGGCTGAAGACCGCGCCATCTTGCTGACCGACCGCTATGCGCCGGTCGATCAACTGCTGCTGCCGGTATTTCTCGACATACTGCCCGAGTAGCGGGCAGGCGGGGAGAGCGATGCGAACACTACATTTCAGCGCGCCTGGGCGGTTGATACTGGGCAACGGGGCGCTGGCCGAGCTTCCGGGCCAGGTTAAGCGGCTGGCGGCGGGCCGTGTGCTGGTGGTCACCGACGCCGGGCTGGTGCGTGCCGGCATCGCCGGGCGCTGCATGGACCTGCTGGCGGCGGCATCGATCGATGCGGTGCTGTACGACGGGGTGACGTCTGACCCGCACTATGGCGTGGTGAGCGATGCGCTCTCGTTTGCACGGCGGCACGGCATCGCGGCGCTGGTGGGCGTGGGCGGGGGCAGCTCGCTCGACGTGGCCAAGGTGGTCTCTGTGTTGGTGACGCACGAGGCGCCCATCGATGCATTGGTGGGCACCGATCGCGTGGCCGGGCCTGGCCTGCCCAAGCTGCTGGCGCCGACCACTGCCGGCACCGGCAGCGAGGTGACGCCCATCACCGTGCTGTCGGACCATGATGCGCACCTGAAGAAGGGTATCGTTAGCGAGTACCTGTACGCCGATGTGGCGCTGATCGACCCCGAGCTGGCGGTGGGCTTGCCGCCGCAGGTGACGGCCTTCACCGGCGTCGACGCGCTCTGCCACGCGCTCGAGGCCTATACCAACAAGTATGCACAGCCCTTTACCGACGCGCTGGCGCTGCAGGCCATGCGGCTCATCGGGGCCAGCCTGCGGCGGGCGGTAGCCTGTGGCGAGGACTTGACGGCGCGCTACAACATGGCGTTGGCCAGCCTCTATGGTGGCCTGTGTCTCGGCTCGGTAAACACCACGGCGGTGCACGCGCTCGCCTATCCGTTGGGCGGCAGCTATGACGTTCCGCACGGGGTGGCCAACTCGCTGCTGCTGCCTTATGTGATGCAGTTCAACCTGATCTCGAACCTGGAGCGCTTTCGTGATGTGGCTGTGGCGCTGGGGCGCCCGGTTGCGGGCCTGTCGCTGCGGGCCGCTGCGGCGCAGGCCATCGAGGCGGTGCAAGAGCTGTGCGCTGATGTGGGCATTGTCTCGCGCATGCGCGACCTGGGCATACCCCACGAGGCGGTGCAGCCCATGGCCGTGGCTGCGATGCAGGTCACACGGCTACTGAGCAACAACCCCCGCGCGGTGCGGCTCGAGGACGCCGA
Source organism: Chloroflexota bacterium (assembly GCA_012729155.1). Lineage (GTDB taxonomy): Bacteria > Chloroflexota > Anaerolineae > UBA1429 > UBA1429 > JAAYDS01. The sequence goes on from JAAYDS010000250.1 coordinate 4,253, forward strand.
GGCCATCTACGAGGCGGCCTGGTGACTGCGCTCGGCGCGAGCTATGGCCGCCAGGTCAAGTTTTGGCAGGGCGCGAGGCAATGGTGTGCCGCAGACATGGGCAGTTGCCGGCCGTTAGCGGCGCGGGTATAATGGCCGTCAGTACCGACGAGGGGGAGAATATGGCTGACGAGGCACAGCGTGCCAAGGGCACAGGCTTGTACAGGCACACATTCAAAGAGGCTGGCTTTGGAGTATGGGTGCCCACCGATTGGCAGCGGCTTGAGCTGAACACCGGTAACCCAGGGGCCCTGTTCCTGCCCGACCCTGAAGACATGGATACCTGTCTGCTGGCCGAAAAAGTCACGCTCGACTATTCGGTGGAAGACGATGACGTCGCGGCCCTGCGAGAGGGTTTTGAGCAAGGGCTGGCGCAGCTCGACATCATCGAGGTCGAGTGGCGCAAGGAAACCGTCACACGGGCGTTCAAGGGTTGGGACGCGCGCTTTTCATACCGCGACGGCGGTGTCGAGCGCAAGCGCTGGGTCCGCACGATGTTCTGGGGCGACGCCCAGCTGACACTTATCGCCCAGGGCAAAGATCTGGCCACGTATGAACGCTATGCCGGCATGTTCTACAACACCATGATGACCTTCGAGCTGGTGTAGACGCTCAACACACCGGCAACTCGCAGGGCGGTTTATTCGCGAGCGCCCATGCGCAGCACCTGGAAGAGGTCGGCGCGCAGGGCCCGCTGCAATAGGCCGCCCTGTATCGTTATCTGCACCAGGGCAAAGGCTCCAGCCATGACCCACATGCTCGCCGTGTCTAGCTGGGGGCGCAACGGCGGCAGCGGCAGCACGCCCTCGGCAGTGGTGACGCGGAAAAAGGGCACAAAGATGCGCGCCGCGGCCACGCCGATGCTGCCACCAGCGGTCAGGCCCAGCAACAGCACCAACAGGTATTCGAGCTGCACCTGTGCCACCACCTGACGCTGGCTCAGGCCCAGGGCGCGCAGAGCCGCAAAGCGCCACAGACGGTCCTCGAGCGAGCGGCGATGCTGGATAAGCAACCCCATGGCGGCGAGCAGCAGCGAGGCGATGAACCCCGAAGTGAGGACACCATAGACGCCGATGCGCTCTTTGCGCTCGATCTCTTCTGCCGTAAGCGTCCACACGTCGAGGTGGTTGGCCGTGTAGGGCGCCACCTCGCCGATGCCACGGCGCAGTGTCTGCAGGTCGGCATCGGGGCTGACGCGCAGCCAGATGTTGTAGGTGGCCACGCCACCGCCCATGCTCATCAAATAGTCCAGGTTGCCCACCACCGTGTCACGCTCGTCCTCGGCACGCTGCAGGCGGGCGGCCGCATCGCCGGCTTCATACTGGCTCTCGTAAACCGTGGGGAACAGCCGGTAGCTGCCCACGATCAGCAGATTGAGCTCGACGCTGTTGGTGCCATCGGTCGACACCCAGATGCGCAGCGGATCGCCCACCTGCATGCCGGTGCGCTGTAAATACCCCTCAGACACCAGCACGCCGTTGCTGTGGGTGGCCAGGCGATTCATCAGCATGCCCAGAGGCTCGGCGCTAAAGTCGGGGCGAAAGGCGGCCACGCCGGGCAAGGTCTGGCGGTCGATGGCGAGGAACCAGCCCCGATCGACCTTGGTGGGGTCGACGGGGATATGCGCGCGGTAGCGGCCCGTCCAGCTGGCGGCGCGCACGCCGGCGATGGCTTCGAGGTCTTGTAACGGCACCAGCCAGCGGCCGGGGTCTAGCTGTTCGATGTAGCCGCCCTCTGCAAGCGTGCTGGCGCCAGCCGTGATGTTGCTGGGCCCCTCATCGACGCGAAAAGAGACGTCTGCGCCGATGCGATAGGCGATGCGGTCGGCCAGCCAGTCGTCGAGGCTGACGGCCATCGAAGCGACAAAGACGCCCACCGCCATCATGGTCATGATCAGCAACAACGCATTGGTGTAGACGCCGCCGCGCCGGCCGAGTTGCTGCAGGGTGAGGGCGGGCGTCACCGGCAGTAGGGGAGAGAGTGCGCGGTCAAAGAGGCGCAGCAGTAGCGGCACCAGGCGAGCCGCCAGCAGGGCGCAGGTGATGATGAAAAAGGCGGGCACCAAAAAGACCATGGGGTCGCTGAACACGTCTCCCGACGACTGCCACTTGCCGATAGAGATAGAGCCCGAGCGGGCGAGCTGGCGCAGCAGGTAGTAGGTCGGCAGCATCAGGAGCACGTCGACATAGTAGCGCTGCCAGACCGGCGGCTTGAGCTGGCGACCAACCTCGCGGGCGTGGGTGATGACGCTCTGGCCCCGCGTTGTGAGGGTGGGGTAGAGACGCGCCAACAGCGAGATCAGCATGGTCAGAGCGATCAGCCAGACGTTGAGACCGGCCAGCGAGACATTGAGAGGCGACAGCGCCCCAAAGCGTAGAAAGCTGGTGGTGTAGCCCATCAGCCGACCGATGAGCAGCCCCAGGGCGATGCCGATGGGCGTGCCTGCCACGAGCAGCAGAGCACCTTCGATCAGCGCCATGAGCGCTATCTGGCCATCGCTGGCGCCACGGCTGACCATCACGGCCACTACCTGGCGTTCGCTGTCAGCGGCAATGGCAGACACAACTGCCGCAAAATAGAGCACAAAACCGATAATGGGCACGCTAAAGCCGAAGAGAAGCACCGTCAGCGGCCGCAGTCGTTCGAGGTAGCCCTCTAGGGCGGGTAGAGCGGCGATATCGAGTTTGGCGTCGGGCAGGAACTGGTGCACTTCGACATCGGCACGGACGAGGCCCTCGACATAACGGCCGGCCAGCTCGGGCACAAAGCGGTCCTCGTCGAGGTGGAGCGCCCAGTGCACCGAGGCGGTGGGCATGGTGCCCAGCAGCGGCTGCACCAGTGCGGTGTACTCGTCGCCATGCACCAGCAGCAGGCTGCGGAGCGTCGAGTTGGGGCTGGCGGGCCAGTAGGGGTCGGTCGCATCGGTGGGGGCCCACAGGCCAGCGATGCGCACGGCGATGGCGGCGGGAGACGAGATGGGCTGCAGCTCGTACAGCTCGCCGGCGTCGAGGCCCAGCTCGGTGGCAAAGGCCTCGTGCATCCACACGTTGAGGCGTTGCGGCGACGAGGCGGCGCCCCAGGCGTCGCCAGAGGTGACGGCGATGTGCTGTTCGATATCAGAAAGAAAACCCACGCTGGCATTGGCCAAAAAGGCGCCGGCCGGGCCATAGGGCCCAGGCTGCTGCGTCTTGAGCATCAGCGCTGATGAGCTGATGGCCACCTGCTGGTGCTCGACTGGCAGGTTGGTATTGCGCTCATAGATGCCCTGCATCGACACCAGCGCGGCGAGGGCCTGCTCAGCGGTGAAAGGGCTCGTGCTGGCGGGCAGGTAGTAGGCCTTGACGGTCAGCGGCGAGCGGCGCAGGTCGGCCTCTAGCTTGCCAAGCTCCTCTTCGAGGATGGCACGGTTGACGGCCTGAGCAAAGATGGGCACGCTGGTGGCCAGGCCGATGGCCAGGGCAATGGCCAGCACCGAGAGTGCGGCCAGGCCTGGGCGACCACGCAGGCGGTGTAGAACGACACGAAGCAAGCGCAACCTCCGCTGGGGATGCTATGCCAGAGTGCTGACCTTGCCCAAGACAGGGCGAGGCTCGACGGTGGTCGAGCCTCGGTGCTGTGCGCCTCAGATGATGATGCCGATGGCAAAGCCGACGACGATGATGGCGACCTGCCACGCCCAGATGACCGAGGCTGTGCGGATCAGCTTGCGGCTGCCGCCATCGACTTCGGCGCCCGAGGTGGGCGACACGGTGTCAAGCGAGCGCCGCAAGCGATATTCTGCATAGATGGTAAAGCCGAGGCCCGCCGCGATCAGGATGAACCAGGCAAACAGCTCAATGGCGCTAAGGGTCCAGCGCGGATCATCGGCCGTGATGGGCCTTGGAATGGCTGCGACAATGGCGGTGGAGATGCTCATCACCGCCATCCTGATGGCCAGGATGTCGATCAGCGTGATAAGGGTTGTGACGCCCCACAGCACATAGTACAGGGCCCCTTCAGACCACCGCTTGCCATGTTCCATGCTAGGCTACAATGCCCCGCAAGCTGAGCTCACGCGCAAAGTGACAGGCCGTCCAGTGGTCGGGCTCAACCTCTTCAAAGGGTGGCGCCTCGTTGCGGCAGATGTCTTTGGCATAGCGGCAACGCGGATGAAAGTAGCAGCCCGAAGGCGGATTCGCTGGGCTGGCCACCTCGCCGGGCAGGCGGATGGGCCGGTCGCGCCGACGTGGGTCGGGCTTGGGCACGGCTGCCATGAGCGCCTCAGTATAGGGATGCTTGGGATGGTAGTAGAGCTCTTCGGTAGAGGCGAGCTCTACGATCTTGCCGACGTACATCACGGCTACGCGGTCGGTGATGTGCTCGACGACGCTCAGATCATGCGCGATGAAGAGATAGGTGAGCCCCAGCTCTGACTGCAGGTCTTCAAGCAGGTTGAGCACCTGTGCCTGGATGGACACGTCGAGGGCAGAGACTGGCTCGTCGCAGATGATCAGCTTGGGGTTGAGCGCAAGCGCGCGGGCGATGCCCAGGCGCTGCCGTTGGCCGCCCGAGAAGGCGTGGGGGTAGCGGCTCATGTACTCGGGGCGCATGCCCACGAGGCGTAGCAGCTGGGCCACACGGTCTTCGTGCGAGTCAGCGCTCCCGCCCTTGGCAATGACCAGCGGCTCGGCCACGATGCGCTTGACCGTCATGCGCGGGTTGAGCGAAGAGAAAGGGTCCTGGAAGATGATCTGCATGTTCTGACGGATGGGCAAGAGCTCTTGCCGCGTCATGCTCTCAAGGTTCGACCAGCCGAGATCCGGGTCTTTGAAGCGGATTGTTCCGGCCGTCGGCTCGTAGAGGCGCAGGATGGTGCGTCCGGCTGTGGTCTTGCCGCAGCCAGATTCGCCCACAAGGCCGAGCGTCTCACCCTCGCGGACGAAAAAGTCAACGCCATCGACCGCCTTGACGGCGCCCACTGTTCGCTTGAACAGGCCGCCCCGGATGGGAAAGTGCTTGCGAAGGCCTTTGACATCGAGGATAACCTCTTTGTCTTGGAAAGAGCTGTTAGCCATTGTCTTCCACCTCGCCCTTGTCCGAGTACAGGAGGCAGCGAACCATATGACCGTCTCCGATGTTTGTCTCGGCAGGCACCGCGGCGTCGCACACACCCGGCATAAAGCTGTCGCAGCGCGGGTGGAAGGGGCAGCCATTGATGGTGGCATACGGATCGGGCACCACGCCGCGGATGGGGGCGAGGCGCTCTTTGGTGGTGCTGCCTACGTGAGGGATGGAGCGCAAGAGCGCCGCTGTGTAGGGATGCTTGGGATCGTAGAACAGCGTCTCGACGTCTGCCATCTCGACGATGCGGCCGAGATACATGACGCCGACGGTGTCGCACATCTGGGCCACAACGCCGAGGTTGTGCGTGATGAACACGATGGTCATGCCCATCTCGCCCTGCAGCTCGCGCATCAGGTCGAGGATCTGGGCCTCGGTGGTTACGTCGAGGGCGGTGGTGGGCTCATCGGCAAAGAGGAGCGCTGGCCGACAGGAGAGGGCCAGTGCCACCATGGCACGCTGACGCATGCCGCCCGAGAGTTCGTGCGGGTAGCGCTTGACGAGGTCGGCCGGGTTGGGCAGGCCCACGCGGCCGACGATGTCGACGGCGCGGTCCATGGCCTCGCGCCTGTTCACATCCTGATGCAGGATGATGGTCTCGGCCACCTGGTTGCCCACGGTGTACGAGGGGTTGAGCGAAGTCATGGGCTCTTGGAAGATCATGCCCATCTCGGCACCACGGATGGAGCGCGCCTTGGGGCCGTTGGCCTCGAGCTCAGTCATCTCGACGGACTCGATGACCTTGTAGCCGTCTTTGGTGCGTTCGCCGCGGTTAAAGATGATGCTGCCCTCGACGATACGCCCAGGCTTGGGCACAAGGCGCATGACAGAGAGAGATGTCACGCTCTTGCCGCAGCCAGATTCGCCCACGAGGCCCATGACGCGGCCGTAGGGCACATCAAAGCTGACGCCGTTGAGGGCTCGTGAGACGCCCAGGTCGGTGAAAAAGTAGGTCTTGAGATTGTTGATGCTCAGCACCGGGGGCTGCCCGTTTGCCGTCTTTGCTTCCATGGCTAAACAGTGCCTCCTTGCTAGATCGAGTAGGGGTCGACGGCGTCGCGGAGGCCATCGCCCAAGAAGCTGAACAGCAGCACGGTGATGATGACCGCCACGCCAGGGATGATCAGCCACGGCTGTTGCAGGACCACCGATACCTGCTGAGCATCTTTGAGCAGGGCGCCCCAGCTCACCAGAGGTGGCATGATGCCCAGGCCGAGAAAGCTGAGCTGCGTCTCGCCGAGGATCATGCCGGGGATGGCCAGCGCTGCCACCACGATGATATGGCTGGCGGCGTTGGGCAGCATGTGGATAAAGATGATACGCCGATCGTTGGCGCCTGCAGCCAGTGCGGCCATGGTAAAGTCAGAGTTGCTGTAGGACATCACCTTGGCGCGCAGTTGGCGAGCCAGGCCCGTCCAGTTCACCAGAGATAGGATGACAGTGATGAGAAAATAGCGGTGCAGCGGCGTGAACGTGCTCGAGCTTTTGGGCAGGGCAGCAGCCAGGGCGGCCCACAGAGGAACTGTGGGAAAGCTGGCGATGATCTCGATGACGCGCTGCATCACGTCGTCGATCATGCCGCCATAGTAGCCAGAGGCGGTGCCCATGATAGAGCCAAAGATAATGGACATGGCCACACCCAACAGGCCGACAGTCATCGAGATCTGTCCACCCATCAGCACACGCGTCATCATGCAACGGCCCAGCGGGTCGGCACCAAAGGGATAAACCCGGTTCGGGGCGTCGAGCCCAAACAGGTGGATGTCGCTCTTGATGAACCCTAGCAGGGTGTAGGGGTCGCCTTTGACAAAGAACTTGATGGGGTGGTAGGTGCTCTCGTCTTTGACGTACTTGAACTTGAAGGCCACCGGATCGAGCTCTGTGGTGATGGCCATGGCGTGGGGCCGCAAGGTAAACTTGCCGGTCTGATCGTGGAACACGATGGGCGTTGGCGGTCCAGAGACATAGTTCGAGTCTTGGCGTAGATAGTCATTGGGGCCGAGGAAAGGCGCCAGCGCGATGATGGTGTAGCCAATGATGAGGCCGATGAGGCCGATCATCGCCAGGGCGTTGCGCCTGAAGCGTAGCGCCATAAGGCGCCACTGCGACATCAAACCGACCTCGGACACCGGCTCGGCGATCAATTCCTCGCGCGGGAGGGTAGGGACTGCTTCGGTCATCTTCAGCGCCTCCTATGACTCACTCAAACCGGATTCGCGGGTCGAGCCATGCGAGCAGAATATCTGCCAGCAGGTTGCCAATCAGCAGCGTGATGGCCAGGAACACCAAAAAGCTGGCTGCGAGGTACATATCCTGCTGCAACAGCGCCCTAAAGTAGAGCGGGCCAGTGGTGGGCAGGTTGAGCACGATGGCGACAACAGTCTCGCCCGAGATGATGGCCGGTAGGCTCATGCCCAGCACCATCACCAGAGGATGCAAGGCATTGCGCACAGCATGCTTCCAGATGACGCGTCGCTCGAGCAAGCCCTTGGAGCGCGCCGTCTGCACATATTGCATGCCGAGTACGTCGAGCAGGTTGGAGCGCATGACGCGGCTAAGCCAAGCCGTGTTGTGCGCGCCGATGACGACGATGGGAATCCAGATATGTTTGAGCAGGTCGACGAACTTGTCCCAGCTCCAGGGTGCGTTCACAAACTGATCAGAGTAGAGTCCGCCTACATGCAAACCCAAGGTGCGCTGCGCAAAGACCATCACCACCAGGGCCAGCAGAAAGGCCGGCACCGAGAGGCCGATGAACTGAAAGACGGTGATGGTATAGTCGAGCGCAGTGCGGCGATGGGTGGCCGAGTACACACCGACAACGATCGATACGGTCCATGAGAAGATCAGGGTGAGGACTGAGATGATGATGGTAAAGGGCAGACGGGCAAACACCAGGGTGCGTGCCGGCATGTTGTACTCGAACGATTCGCCAAAGTCGCCCGTGACGAACCTTGAGATCCACTTCCAGAACTTGAGATAGATGGGGTCGTTGACACCATATTGGATCTCGAGGGCCTTGATCTGGGCCTGAGAGAGGTCGCCACCAAGCAAGCGGATGCGCTGCAACTCGAACTCGAGATAAGAGCCGGGCGGCAGCTCGATGATGACGAAACCGATGACCATGACAAAGATGAGCGTGACAAATAGGTAGCCCACGCGCCTGATGATGTAGTTGAGCATCGCACCCCCTTGTACTTGGTCTTGCACCTGCCATATGAGAGAGGGGAGGGGACTCCCCTCTCTCATTCGTTACGGTGCGGTGATCAGGGCCGCGCTACGCCTTCCAGTAGAAGAGCTCTGGATTGTGGATAGCTGGATGCGGCACGATCCACGGGTCGCAAAAGCCACCCAACTTGAGGTCTTCTTTGTCGGGCACATTCATGAGGTTCTTGTTCTTGATGAACATACGAACCTGGTTGGCCACTGAACCCATGCCAAAGCCACCCTGCTCGACATGGATGTCGATCAGGTCCCAGACGATCTGCATACGGACCATCTCGTCAGGCTCGAGCAGTGCTTCGGTGAGCATGTCTTGCATTCTGGGAATGACGGTGTCGGCAAAGCCCGACTCTGTCGAAGCCCAACGCGGCGGCGTGCGATCCCACGGGCTCTTGTCGAGCTCGGTGTCTTCCTTGTCGGTGCCCAGCTGCTGGTAGCGGTTGCCGCAGAGCGGAGCAAAGCGCTCGGGCTCGTTGGGGACCAACCAGCTCGGGTAAACGAGAAGGTCGGGGCCGTCAGAGGCGCCCCAGCCACCGCGGATCTCGAGCTTGCCGGCATTCCAGAGCGTGCCGAACTCGGCGGGCGGGATGGGGTTCTGCACGATAAAGAGGCCGGCATCATTCCAGCCCTTGGTGCAGATCTCCAGGCCCTGGACGTTCATGGCGCTCATGTCAGCCGGATAGTCGATGCTGATCTCGAGCTTGGAGCCATCGGGGAACTCGCGCCAGCCATCGCCGTCCGAGTCAACCACGCCAATGCCGTCGAGCAGGCTCTTGGCCTTTTCGATGTCATACTCCACGAACATGTCGCGCCACTTGGCGTACATCTCGCGGGCCTGGTCGTTGAACTGGAACTCGATGGCCTTGGGGCTCATCGTACCCGAAGTCAGCTCACCAGTGCCAAAGAAGATCGTCTTTTGGATGGTGGCACGGTCCATGCAGTGTCCCATGGCGCGCTTGAAATCGGGATTGCGGTAGAGCTCGCGCTTTTTGTCGTCGGGCGTGTCAAAGTTGTGGAAGTAGTAGACGCCCGATCCACCACCACCATCGATGAGCATCAGGATATAGTTGCCTGCATCCTGACCCTCGGTGACCGTCGCGATGTCCGAATAGGCCATGCTATGGTTCACGGCTGGCAGATAATCCACACCACCCTGAAGCACGGTCAACACCTGCACCTGGGGATCCTGGATCATCTTTTCATCGATGCCGTCGAGGTACGGAAGCTGGTTGCCCTCGGTATCGACGCAGTAGTAGTACGGGTTGCGCTTCCAGACGCGCTGCTGCCCCGGATCATACGTTTCGCAGACCCATGCCGACAGGGCCGGGCAGTCGGGGTTCTGACGGTAGAGGATCTTTTCGCGCAGCGTCTCCATGTCGGCCATCTCGGTATTATATACCGGATGGAACTGCTCGAGATAGTGCTTGGGGGCGATAAAGCGCGGGCCGACGTTGGCGTTAACCCACATAGCCAGGCGCTTGAGCGTCAGAGGCGCAGACACAGCGTACTTGAGCGTGAGGGTATAGTCATCGACCCTGATCATCTCGACCAGCTCGCCACCAGCCTGCCCAAAGTCGGGTGGCTGATCGGGAAAGTCGGTGTTCAGGACGAGATCGTTCCACCAGAAGAGGACATCGTCGATGGTGCAGGGCTCACCATCAGACCATTTCACGCCCTCACGGATGTGGATGGTCCATTCGCTGTTGTCTTCGTTGGTCTCCCAGGTATCGCAGAGGCCTGGGGCGATGCCCAAGCCATCGTCGATCCAGCGGAAGGGCGAGTGGCCGTACATCCACTCTTCGGTGCCGTTGCCCAGGTTGGGATGGAAGCTGCGGATGCGGCCGCCGTAGGTGCCGACGCCGTCGACGCCCGACAGCGTGAGGGGCACCTTGGGAAGGCGATCAGCAAGAGGCGGCAGTTGGCCGGCGGCGACGAGCTCGGCGAGCTCGGGCGCCTCTTTGGCGGCGACAGCCGTGGGCACGGGGGTCGCCGTAGCGGCCACGGTCGGGATGGGCGTGTTGGTAGCTGCCGGAGCCGGTTGAGCGGCAGCGGGGGCCTCAGCGGCCGGTGCCGCTGGGGCTGGCGCCTCAGTGGCCGGCGCCTTGGCGCAGGCCGCCAGCGCTACGCCGACAGTACCCATGGCAGATGCGAATAGAAACTCACGACGGTTCAGTTGAATCCTCGGCATTGCTTGGTCTCCTTCAAAGTACGTTCTGGACGTTGTGCTTGCCAGGCATCGTGAGGCGTGATGGGCCCCCCTCTCTCGGAGTGAGATACAGTTGAACGGCGTCTACCCTCTTGTGCTGGCCCATGTTTCCAGCGAGGCCGCCGCACTCCGCAAACCAGGTGCCCCTTGGGGCACGTATAAAAACAGCGCGACACAAGGCCGCGCCTGCACTGTGTGGCATATGAGAGGCCCCAGAACGTGACCACAGCATACCGTGGCAAGAACATTCCAGGGCTCCGTCATAGTCGGCAACGTCCTGCCGATAGAGTGAACGATCCGGTCTACCAGCCATTGGTTCCTTGATTCGCATGGCGCCGACTTTGTCGGCTCATCGACGCTGATGATCAGCTAACGCCAACATGGTGCGAGTATATCACCCGACGCTGAGCGCGTCAACCCTTCAGACGGCTGGCATTGTGCCTCAACCTCTGCACCCCGTCAAGCGACACGGGCCGAGCTGGTCTCTGGGCAAAGCGGCGCGTGACAACCTGTACCATCTGTACTACGATGGGCCTATAGGCATTGCGGAGGAGGCGATGCGTTCCAGCGAAGCGGTGGTCTGTCCGGCGCTTTCGTGCGAGGGCGTGCAGATGGAGCGACGCTACCTGCCCAACATTGCGGTGGCGCCGCCGGCAGTCAAAGTGGTGTTGATCAGCGAGGCGGCGGCGGCCGTGGAGGGAGACGACTATTACCAGGGGCCGGCGGCGCTATACGAACAGACGACGTTGGCGGCCTTTGCCAGCGCGGGGCTCGAGGCAGGCTCGCTGCGTGCGCTGCTCGAGCGCGGCATCTATTGCACCACGGCGGTAAAGTGCGGCAAGGTGGGGTACAGCGTGCCGACGGCGGCCATCAGATCTTGTTCGCTGCTGTTGGAGCGCGAGCTGGCGCTTTTCACAGGCGTGCGCGCCTATCTGCTGATGGGCGATGTGGCCATCAAGGCCGTGAACGCCATTGCGCGGCGCAATCGAGAGGCGCGGCCCATCCCCGCTGGCCCGACGTATCGCATACGGGGTGGCGAGTTCTGGTGGCGCGGCGCGCGGGCGTTCCCCTCGTATCTACAGGCCGGGCCGAGCTATGGTATCGAAAAGACCAAAGTCGCGATGATCGCCGAGGATATCGCGGCTGCGCTGCGCCTGGCCAGCGGCGGCTGAGCGCTCGATCGCGATTCTGCCTGGCAGTGGCGCCCAAGGCCCTCTTGCGCCGCATCAACACACTGCCCAACTGGCCAGTGTCAGGTCTCGCCTGGTGGCTGATGTCGCCTGAGGTCGACGACACTATGCTGTGCAACGTTGCAGCGGTGGTCGCGGCATGGCGCTAAAGGCACTCAGGATGGAACCACGATGAAGAAACCGGGCATGTTGGGCTGTGCAGTGGGTTTGGTGCTGTTGCTGGGGTGCGCTGCACCCGTTGATGTGGCGGCGCCGGCGTCGGCCACGCGTGTTCCGGAGGCAACGAGGGCGGCGACGCCGCGCCCGATGCCAACGCAAACGTTGCCGATCTTGGCGGGGCGGCTGCGGTATGGGGGCGAGGGCGTGGCAGGCGGCGAGGCGCGCCTCTATCCGGTGGGCTGGGCCGAGGACGGCGCCGAGCCGGTGGCCAGGGCGACTGCCGATGAGGCGGGCAGCTTTGCCTTTTCAGCGCTGCCGCCGGGCGAATGGGTGCTGGTGGGCGCCTTTGCCGATGGCGACCTCGATGCCGGCGGCTGGCTGCCCGTGATCGTCGACGCCGAGGCCCACGCGTTGCCCGAGGCTGTGATCGACCTGCAGAGGCCGCTGGCAGTGGCCGAGCCCGCACTCGACGACACCGTCAGCAGCACACCAACTCTCCGGTGGGCGCCGGTTGCTGGCGCCACGGATTTCGCGTTGCAGGTGATCGATGCCGGGACGACCGCGTTGGCGTTTGATCTGGCGGCGCAGCTGGCTCCTGAACCAGAGCAGTTGGTGGTTCTGCCACCGCTGACGCCTGGCCATGCGTATACCTGGAATGTCAAGCTTCTCGATGCGCAGGGCGCCGAGCTGGCTTACGGCGGCGGATCGTTCACCGTTGAGGGCACGGCGCTGGTTGCACTGCCTGAGCCGTCGCCGCTGGATGGGCTGCCGCCCAGCTGCCACGATGGCAGCGGCTCGCGGGCTGCGTATGCCGATGTAGAGGGTCACTATTGCTTTCTGTACCCATTGGCATTTGTTGTTGATGTCAACGATGCCGGGCAGCCGCTGGTGATGGGCCCGGCGCTCGACGACAGCGCCGAGCCGCTGCGTGCCACGCTGGCCATCGAGGTGAGCGAAGCGCCGCAAGGGCAGACGCTGGCACAGATCGCGGCGAACCTGATCGCCGCCAGTGCTGCGCCGGGCCTGGCGATGGAGGCGACGCCCGTCAGCCTCAGCGGCGTGCCTGCTGTGCTGGTAGCGCCGATGCCGGGGCTGCCCACCGGCCAGATGGTGCTTACGATCGCCGATGGGCGGCTCTACCAACTGCGGTTTGCGCCCCTGGCGAGCCAATGGCCAGAGGCGGCCGAGCAGGTTGAGACGTTGTACAGCAGTGTCACAGGGTCGCTGACGTTTCTGCAGTAGCTAGACCGCATGACAAGTGCGACGGGCCCCAGGATGCATCCTGGGGCCCGTTCTTGGTTGACGCTCTGGCGGTTGGCTAAAACACGGTTTCGAGCGGCAGGGTGACACCGTTATGCGCGGCATCGGTGCACTTGTTCATGATCTCGATGACGTGGCGGGCATGCTCGCCCGAGACGATCACCTCTTTGCTGGGGTCCAGGATGCACTCGACGAGATGCTCGACGCCCGACGGCAGCGACCACTGTGCGCCGCGGCCCAGGTCGATATCCGTCCAGCCCTTGAGGCCCAGGTCCCAGTCGTCACGGTAGACCGAGAGCGGGGTGGGGGCGCCATAGTCGTTAAAGTTGATGGTGCCCTCAGAGCCGAATATCTGCGTGCGCGGGCCGCGGTGGCCAAAGGCGCAGTAGGTGCAGTCGAGAAACGCAAAGCTCGACTCGCCAAAGTTCATGATCATCAGGGTGTTGTCATCCACCTCGACGTCGATCACCTTGCCCGCCACCGGGCCAGAGCGTACTTTGCGCTGGGGGATGGCGATGCCAGACATGCCACAGACCGACTTGGCCGGGCCCAGCAGGCCGGTGATGGTGTGCAGGGCGTAGACGCCCATGTCGTAGAGCGGGCCGGCGCCTGGCTTGTAGAACCAGGTGGGGTCGGTGGTCCAGTTCTCAAAGCTGGCCGCGCCACCGTGCGAGTGGTGCGCCACGATGTAGGCCACCTTGCCGATGGCGCCCGCCTGGATGAGCTCTTTGGCCTTGATGACGGCGGGGTTGAGCATCATGGCGGCTGCGGCGCCCAGGCGTACACCCTGCTTCTTGGCCTCTTCGATCAGAATGGTCGCCTCGGCCACAGTGGTGGTCATCGTCTTTTCTGAATAGACGTGCTTGCCCGCCTGCAGGGCTTTGAGGTTGGTCTCAAAGTGGGCCTGAATGTGGGTGAGGTTGACCATCAGGTCGATGTCAGACTTGGCCAGCATATCGTCCAGGTCATAGTAGACCTGGGGGATATTGTAGCGCGCAGCGCAGTCTTGGGCGCGCTCGGGCACGATGTCGCAGATGGCCACCACCTCGGCGTTGGGCATCTTGCTCAACGCGGGCATGTAGGTGCTCTGGGCAATAACGCCATAGCCGAGTACGCCGATCTTTACCTTGTCCATGGTTCCTTCTCCCTGTGAATTAGCCGATACACCAGGTCAGGTCGTTCACCAGTTCGAGCCGGCCGCTCTGTGCCGAGCGAATGCCCGCGTCGAGGATGGCCATCACCTCGAGGTTCTGGGCAGGGTCGACAGTGGGATGCAGCGGTTCGCCGGTTTCGATGTGGTGGATGAACTCTTTGGCCAGCGTCTCGCGGCCCGCGGGCAGCGGATCGGGTTCGACGATCTCGTCGGGCGGCACCACGCCATGGGCGCGTGAGGTGTAGACCTCGACGACCTGGGCATTGTCGTGCGGATCGGCGCCCTGCCGGCGGTTGACCATCAGCGCGCCGCGCTCGCCGTACACAATGATGCTGGGGATGGCCGGGTTCCAGGTCGTCCAGGTAGCCTCTAGCACGGCGAAGGCTTTGGGGAAGCGCACGCTGATGACGGCATTGTCGTCGGCGTCGCCATAGTGGCTGGTGAGGTTGAGGCGCAGTCCACTGGCGGCGGTGGCGGGCGCACCGATATACCAGCGCGCCAGGCAGGCGCCATAGCAGGTATAGTCGAGCAGGGCGCCGCCGCCGGGGGCTGCTTGATGCCACCACTCGGCGCCCTTGACGTGGCCGGGGGGCTCGGGCTGGGTGTAAGACATGGGGCCCATCGAGCCACCGTTGCGCCACTTGACCTCGAGCACGCGGCCGATGACGCCTTCGTCGATCAGGCGCTTGACGGTGCGCGTGGCGGGCGACCAGGTGGTGGGCCAGTTGACAAAGAGGCGCACATCGTTGGCCTGCGCCGCGCGCCACATGCGCAAGGCATCTGCCAGGCTTGCAGACATGGGCTTTTCGGTCATCATGTGAGCGCCGTGAGCGGCGATCGCCTCGGCCACCTCACCGTGCCGGGCATTCTCGGGGCAGAACACCACGATGTCGAGCTGCTCTTTTTCCAGCAGTTCGCGATAGTCATCGTATGCTTTGACGGGGCCCACCAGGTCGCGCATGCGCTGGATCGAGCGCTCGGTGCGGTTGGTGAGCGAGGGCGTGGCAGGCACGGTATCGGCACAGGCCACCCACTCGACGTTAGACAGCTCGGTGAACGACTTGAGCAGGGTAAAGATGTGGCCATGGGCAAAGCCGATGGCCCCGATGCGATAGGTGTGAGACATATGGCCTCCAGTGGCAGCGCCGCGGCGCGTTTGCCCGCATGATAGAGCGGCATTGACGGGGCGTCAACAGCGATCCGGTGCGGATATCGAGCTCAGGTGACCTATTGACACGCGATAACCGCTATGTTATGTTTGTTTGGGGCAGCGATTCAGCTGTGCCGCAACCTTGCCGGGCGACCACCGCGTTGTAGCCACGGAGGCCGCGTTCTTCCGAAGGAGGAAGAGATCATGTATCGTCAGGCGGGATTATCACGTCGTCACTTTATCGAGCTATGTGCTGCCGGCGCAGGGGCAGCCCTCCTCGCAGCCTGCGCACCCAAGGCCACACCGGCCCCCAAGGAGGCGCCTGCGGGTGAGGCCGCGCCCGCCGAGAAAAAGGCCGAGGCGCCCAAAGCCGCCGAGGGCCAGAAGGTCCTCATCTTTGTGGGGTTTGGCACCGGCACCTCTGAGAGCCAGATCGCCGAAGAGACCGCGCTGGTCGAAGAGTGCAACGAAACATTGGCCGACCAGGGCATCACGGCCGAGCTGATGGTCACGCCGCACGAGGAGCACCTGGCCAAGTTCTCGGCGATGCTGGCGGCGGGCACGCCTCCCGACATCGTCATGCCTATCGGCGTCGGTGGCGTGGCTGAGCTGTACGACACCGATGCCTGGCTCGATCTGCAGCCGATGATCGAGCGGGATCAGTATGATATGAGCGACTTTTACGGCTCGACAGTGACCCTGCACACCTACTCCAAGGGCACGCTGGGCCTGCCGATGGCCGTGTATCCGTCGTTCATGTACTACAACAAGGAGCTGTTCGAAAAGGCCAGCGTCGACGAGATCCCTCACGCCTGGGACGACGGCAACTGGACGTTCGACAAGCTGGTCGAGGTGGGGCGTCAGCTCACGTTGGACTCGAGCGGCAATTCGGCTGATCAGACCGGGTTTGACCCTACCGACATCGTGCAGTGGGGCTATGACGAGTCTTGGATGGACTTTGCAGGGCTCTCACGTCAATTCGGGGCGACGTCGGCGACGGGCATTTCAGACGACTACAAGACGTCGCTGTTCGACGACCCGGCCTATGCGTCGCGTGCTCAGTGGATGAGCGACGCCATCTGGAAGCACAACTTTGTCGCGTCAGCCGAGATGGCCCAGGAGGCGTTCTCGCTGGCCGGCGACCCCTTCTCGAGCGGCATGGTGGCCATGTGGCACTGCCACACGTGGATGATGGGCCAGACCTATGCCGAGCTCACCTTTGACTGGGACCTCGGCGCCATGCCCAAAGGCCCCACGGGCGTCGTCAGTGCGCAAGTGGATGCCGACACCTTTGTAATGGCGGCGGCTGGCAAACAACAGGATGCCGCCTGGGAGGTGGCCAAGTGGTGCTGCTCGCCGGGGATTTTGGAGCGGTTTGCGCTGACGTGGGGCTCGGTGCCTGCACGCCTCTCGGGCAAAGAGATATTCTTGCAGACGCTAAAGGAAAAGTTCCCGGGCGTCGACGAGCAGGTGCTGCTGACCGCCATCGACTATGGCGATGTGCCCAACCATGAGGCCTGGAAGCCACAGCCAGCCAAGGTCGGCGATGCTGTGGGCGCCGCTATGGACCGCGTGCTGCTGGGCAAAGAGCGCGATTGCGCTGTGATCATGCAGGAGCTGGACAAGACCGTACAGGGGTATCTGGACGAGTACTGGGCTCAGAAGGGCTAGCCAGCCTGATGCACCGGGCAGAGAGCGAAAACTCTCTGCCCGGCTTTGCGGGACGAACGATAGCCCTGCCAGCAGCCGAGGAGTTCTGCAATGGAGCGAACACAACGCTTTCGGATGACCCCTGCCCGTCGTGAGGCCCTCTGGGCCTATGGCCTCATCTCTCCATGGATCATTGGGTTTCTCATCTTTACAGTGGCTCCCATGGTCACCTCGTTCGCCATGGCCTTTATGGAGTACAACGTCATCCAGCCCGCCAGATGGATTGGCGGTGCAAACTATCGCAATCTGACCATCGACCCCCTGTTCTGGCAATCGGTCAAGGTGACGTTCACCTTCGCTGGCATGTCACTCATCCCGAGCCTGGCCGCCGGCCTGGTGCTGGCGATGCTGCTGAACGCAGAGATCCCGGGGCTATCGGTGTGGCGCACGCTGTACTATTTGCCCTCGATCATCCAGGGCGTGCCGGTGGCGATCTTGTGGGGGTTTGTCTTTAACAAGCGCTTTGGCGTGCTGAACTGGGCGCTGGCCCTGTTTGGCATCAAGGGGCCCGGTTGGCTGGCCTCACCGCAGTGGGCCTTGCCGGCGCTGGCCATCATGAGCCTGTGGGGCGTGGGCGGCGGCATGATCCTCTACCTCGCTGGCCTGCAAGGGGTGCCTACCACGCTGTATGATGCGGCCAAGGTAGATGGTGCCAACGGCTGGCACCGCTTCTGGAAGGTGACGCTGCCGATGATCTCGCCGGTGATCTTTTACAACCTGGTCATGGGCACCATTGGCACCTTTCAGTATTTCACCAACGCCTACGTGATGACCGATGGCGGCCCCGACTATGCCACCTGGTTCTATAACTTGTATCTGTATCGCAACGCCTTTTACTACAGCAAGATGGGCTATGCCTCGGCGTTGGCCTGGGTGCTCTTTCTGTTCGTCCTGCTGCTGACGTTGCTCATCTTCAAGAGCTCGGCCGCATGGGTCTACTACGAAGGGCAGCTCAAGGGAGGCAGGGGGTAAGCCATGGGATCTGAAGCTGGCCTCTTGGTGAGACAAACGGAGACTGCCACAGTCAGGTCCAGGCGCATCTTTGGCCTACGGCCAGGCGAGTTTCTACGCAAGCTGCTGATCGAGGCGCTGCTGGTGCTGGGCGCCGTAGCGGTGCTGTTGCCGCTGGTGTGGATGCTCTCGACCTCGCTCAAGACGATGGGGCAGGTGGGCGTCTACCCGATCCAGTGGATGCCCGACCCCGTCATGTGGAGCAACTACCCGGAAGCGCTGTCAACGATCGACTTTGC
>JAAYDS010000251.1 GCA_012729155.1 Chloroflexota bacterium
CGTGTGGAAAAGGTCGAAGAGGGCCGCTTTCCGGCGTTGCGGCTCTACCTGCGCTACACTGAAGACAAGAGCCCTGTGATTCAGGGGCTCAAACGAATCAGCAAACCCGGCTGCCGCGTTTACAGCAAAAAAGACGAAATTCCGTGGGTAAGATACGGCCTCGGCACGGTCATCCTCTCGACGCCGCGTGGGGTCCTATCGGGACGGCAGGCTCGTCAGCTCGGTGTGGGCGGCGAAGTCCTGTGTGAAGTCTGGTAAAGGCTGCTCGGGTCAAGTTGGGAGGTACTGACGGTGTCTAGAATAGGACGCATGCCCATCGATCTGCCCGCGGGCGTTCAAGTGCGCCGCGAGGGCAACAAGGTGACGGTCAAGGGGCCTCGCGGCGAGCTATCGCGCGAGTTTGCCTCGCAGATCGACGTCGCTGTGGAAGAGAATCAGGTTCACGTGAAGCGGCCTGACGACACGCGCCAGAGCAAGGCTCTGCATGGTCTCTCGCGTGCGCTGCTGGCCAACATGGTCACCGGCGTGAGCGCCGGGTTTACCAAGCGCCTCGTGATCGAGGGGGTTGGTTTCCGGGCCGACGTGCAAGATAGCGGCCTGGTGCTTCAGGTAGGCTATAGCCACACGGTGACAATGCCCGCGCCCGAGGGCATCCGCTATGAGGTCGACCGTACGGGTCGCTTTATCAGCGTTGAGGGCAATGACAAGGAACTTGTCGGCGAGACGGCCGCGCGCATCCGTCGCGTGCGCAAGCCCGAGCCCTACAAGGGCAAGGGTATTGCCTACGAGGGTGAGGTGGTCCGCCGCAAGGCTGGCAAGGCCGGCCGGGCTGGAGGCAAGTAATGGCAAACGCAGCGAGAACGCATCAAGCGCGCGAGCGACGGCATAGCCGGTTGCGCAACAAGGTTGTGGGAACGCCCGAGCGGCCGCGCCTCTCGGTGTACCGCAGCTTGGACAACATCTACGCGCAGGTGATCGATGATTCGGTGGGGCATACCCTCGTTGCCGCCTCGACGCTAGACGGCGAGGTGCGCGGGTTGGTTGATGGCCTGGCCAAGACCGATGCAGCCAAGGTGGTTGGCCGTGTGGTGGCCGAGCGTGCCCTGGCCGCCGGCGTGAGCAAGGTTGTTTTCGACAGAGGTGGTGTGCAGTATCACGGCCGTGTCAAGGCGCTGGCCGACGCCGCCCGTGAAGCCGGGTTGGACTTTTAGCGGGCGCGAGGGAGAAGACGCATGTCTGATAGGTTCAATCGAGACGACTATGGCGAGGGCGAAGAGCTCATTGAGCGCGTCGTTCATATCGGGCGCGTGGCCAAGGTGGTCAAGGGCGGCCGACGCTTTGCCTTTCGCGTGCTCGTGGTCGTCGGCGACGGCAAGGGCCGCGTCGGCGTGGGCGTAGGCAAGGCTCGTGAGGTGCCGGGCGCTATCCGCAAGGGCGTCGAACGCGCCAAGAAGAATATGGTGACCGTACCGCTCTTTGGGCGCACCCTGCCGCACGACGTCAATGTGCGCTATGGCGCGGCCAAGGTGATGATGAAGCCTGCATCGCCCGGTACGGGCGTTATCGCGGGTGGCGGCGTGCGCGCGGTGGTCGAGGCCGCTGGTGTACGCGATATCCTGTCCAAGTCTCTGGGCAGCGACAATGTGTTCAACGTGGTTATGGCCACTTTCGAGGGCCTGAAACAGATGCGCAACCTTGAAGAGGTGGCGCGCGTGCGTGGGAAGGCGCTCTCAGATGTGGTGCCTGCCTGGAGGAATGCGTCAAATGGCGAATAGGTTACGCATCACCTATGTTAGAAGCGCCATCGGCTACAACGTCAAACAGAAGCGGACCGTTCTGGCGCTGGGCCTTCACAATCTGGGCGACGTGGTAGAGCAAGATGACACACCGGTCATCCGGGGTATGGTTGACAAGGTCTCACACCTGGTACAGGTGCAAGAGGTAGAGCAATGAAACTGCATGATCTTCGCCAGCCCGCTGGCGCCAAGACGCCCCGCAAGCGTCGTGGGCGCGGTATTGCGGCTGGCCAGGGCAAGACGGGTGGCTTTGGCACCAAGGGTAGCGGCTCTCGCGCCGGCCGTGGTGGCAAGCTGTACTTTGAGGGCGGCCAGTTGCCGCTGGTGCGTCGCCTTGCCGTCAAGCGAGGCTTTCGCAACGTCAACCGTGTCGAATACGCGGTGGTCAACGTGCTAGACCTGGGCAACTTTGAGGTGGGCGCTGTGGTAGACACTGAGGCGCTCATCACCATGGGGCTGGTCAAGGACGATTCAAAGCCGATCAAGATCCTGGGCGAGGGCGAACTCGACCGGGCCCTGACGGTGCGCGCTGATGCCTTTTCTGAGGCTGCCCAGGCCAAGATCGAGGCTGCAGGCGGCACGGTCGAGATCGGCTAGCGTCAGGTTTCGCTACTAACGGGAGTAACCCATGCTGCAAGCTGTGGCCAACGCGTTCAAGCTGCCAGATCTGCGGAAGAAGATCGTCTTTACGCTGCTGATCCTGGTGATCTACCGGCTGGCGGCGCATGTTCCCCTGCCTGGTGTGAACGCCGCTGCTTTGCGCGAGGTCTTTGGGCAGAATCAGTTGTTGGGCCTGCTAGACATGTTCTCTGGCGGCGCCATGAGCAACTTTTCCGTCATGGCCATGGGCGTGTACCCGTACATCACGGCGCAGATTGTGTTGCAGCTGCTGGCGCCCATTATCCCCGCTCTTGATCAGCTGAACAAAGAGGGTGAGGCGGGACGCCAGCGCATGAACCTGTACACGCACCTGCTCACCATCCCGATGGCTTTCTTGAACGGGTTTGGGCAGGCCACGCTGCTGACGCAGGCTACGACGACGGTGGGCCCGGTGCTGGCCAACTTTGGCTTTAGTGGCGGCAACTGGCTGCCCACGCTGGCCACGCTGGCCACATTGACGGCTGGCACCATGTTCGCCATCTGGCTGGGTCAACTGATCGATGAGCAGGGCATCGGCAACGGCATGTCTATCATCATCTTTGGCGGCATCGTGGCAGGCATCCCGCAGCGGCTCGGTCAGCTCTGGGTATCAAACCCGTGGAGTCTGGTTGTGTTCGCGGTCGTCACCGTCATCACGGTGGTGGGCATCGTGTTGGTGCACGAGGCGCAGCGACGCATCCCCGTACAGTATGCCAAGCGAGTGCGCGGTAACCGCGTTTTTGGCGGGCAGAGCACGCATATTCCATTGCAGCTGAACTCGGCCGGTATGATCCCGCTGATCTTTGCGGTGTCGTTGATCATGCTTCCGGGTGTCATCTCGAGCTACTTTGTGGCATCGAACGTCGGGTGGATTTCTCAGGCCGCCACGTGGATCACCAACGCCTTCTCGTCTGAGGGGTGGTTTTACTGGGTGCTCTATTTTGTGCTGGTGGTGGGGTTCACCTACTTTTACACCGACGTGATCTTTCAGCAGCAGAACCTGCCCGAGACGCTGCAGCGACAGGGCGGGTTTATCCCCGGAATCAGACCTGGCACACGCACGGCAGAGTATCTGCACGGCGTGGTGCAGCGCATAACTTTGGTGGGCGCGCTGTTTTTAGGTATCATTGCTATCTTGCCGTTCTTGGTGCGCCCGCTGGTCGGGGCTCAGTCGCAGATGTTGCTGACGAGCACAGGCCTGCTGATTGTGGTGGGCGTTGTGTTGGACACGATGAAGCAGCTCGAGGCGCAACTTTTGATGCGTCACTACGAGGGCTTTATCCGGAAGATGAGGTAGGTGGCAGTTGGCCAATCTCGTGCTATTCGGCGCCCCGGGCGCGGGCAAAGGCACTCAGGCAGAGTTGATGAATGCCTGGCTGCCTGTGCCGCGCGTATCCAGCGGAGACCTGTTTCGCTACAACCTGTCGAACAACACCGCTTTGGGGCAGACTGCCAAGGCCTATATGGACAAGGGCGAACTGGTGCCAGATGATGTCACGGTGGCCATGGTGGCTGAGAGGCTGCAGCGGGCCGATTGTGACGCCGGGGTCATCCTTGATGGCTTTCCGCGCACGGTGGCTCAGGCAGAGGCGCTCGATCGCCTGTTGGGAGAGATGGGGCGCAGGTTGGATGCGGTTCTGTTCATCCAGGTGGCGCGCCAGACCCTGCTGCAACGGCTGGCAGGCCGGTGGACGTGCCCGAGCTGTGGGGCGGTGTATCATGAGGTCTTTAACCCTGAAAGGAACAAGGGCCTCTGCGATGTAGATGGCGCCAAGCTGTTTCAGCGAGAGGATGATACACCAGAGACGCAGGCGCGGCGCATCGATGTCTATCAGGAGCAGACCGCGCCTCTTGAGGCCTACTATCGTACGCGGGGCCTGTTGATCGAGATCGACGGCGAACAGGACATTGAAGGCGTGCAGGCACAGATCAAGACGGCCGTGCAGGCGCTCTGATAGATGATGGCTGTTGTACGACGCAAGAGCACGGCTGAGCTGGCGCGCATGAGGCGGGCAGGCGCCATCGTGGCAGACACGCTAGATCTCATGGTCAGCCTGGTCAAGCCCGGCATCAGCACCGGGGAGCTCGATGAGGCTGCAGAGGCTCACATTCGCGGAGTCGGGGCCGAGCCCTCGTTCAAGGGCTATATGGGCTATCCGGCGAGCATTTGTGCGTCGGTCAATGAAGAGATCGTGCACGGTATACCCAATGGGCGCGTGCTCGAGGATGGCGACATCGTCAGTATCGACTGTGGCGCCATCTGGGAGGGGTACCAGGGAGATGCAGCGCTGACCATCGCGGTGGGCCAGGTAGCCGATGACGTTTGGCGTCTGCTAGAGGCCACGCGGCTTGCGCTCATGGCGGGCATTGCCGCGGTGAGAGATGGGGCCCGTATGGGCGATGTGTCGCATGCCATCGAGGCGGCGGCGCTGGAGCGCAACTGTGAGGTGGTGCGCGAGTATGGTGGCCATGGTATTGGCGCAACCATGCACGAACCGCCGCACATCAGCAACTGGGGCCCTGCCGGGCAGGGCATCCGTTTGCGGGCAGGCATGACCTTTTGTCTGGAGCCGATGCTCACCCTGGGCGGCTGGCAGACCCGCACACTGGATGATGGGTGGACGGTGGTGACGGCTGATGGCAGCCGCTCAGCCCACTTTGAGCATACAATCGTGGTGACGCGCGAGGGCGCAGAGATTCTGACACCCTGGCGAGTGCCGAAACGTGACGGAGGCGAGCGATGAAGGTCAAGTCCTCGGTGAAAAAGCGCTGTGACAAGTGCAAGATCATCAAGAGACATGGTGTTGTGCGGGTGATCTGCGAGAACCCGCGGCACAAGCAACGTCAAGGTTAAGCAGTAGCTCGACGGAGGAGCGAGGATGGCTCGTATAGCTGGTATTGACATTCCTAACGAAAAGCGCGTCGAGTATGGCCTGACCTATATCTATGGGATCGGTCACACCTCGAGCATGCAGATCCTCACGCGCACCGGCATCAACCCGGATACGCGCTGCAAGGACCTCACCGAAGCCGAAGTGGCTCAACTGCGCGAGGTGATCGAAACAGAGTATGTCGTCGAGGGCGACCTGCGACGCGAGATCGGCATGAACATCAAGCGCCTGATGGACATCGGCTGCTATCGCGGCCTGCGCCATCGTCGCAATCTACCGGTGCGTGGACAGCGCACCAAGACCAACGCCCGCACCCGCCGCGGCACGCGCCGTACGGTGGCTGGCAAGAAGCGCGCTGCGGCCAAGAAGTAACCTCGGAGGATAGAATGGGGCGTAGAAGAGCAGTCAGGCGGGGAGCGGCTCGCCGCGAACGCCGCAACGTGCCGTTTGGGCGCGTGTATGTTCAGGCGACGTTCAACAACACCATCATCACCGTTACTGATCCAGACGGCAATGTGCTTGCCTGGCAGACGGCAGGGCAGAGCTTTAAAGGGTCGCGCAAGAGCACACCCTATGCCGCCCAGACGGCCACCAGCATCGTGAGCCGATCGGCGATGGACATGGGCATGCGCTCGGTAGACGTCTTTGTCAAGGGCCCCGGCCCCGGCCGCGAAGCCGCGCTGCGGCAACTGCAGGCCAGTGGCCTGGCGGTGCGCTCGATCACCGACGTGACGCCGATTCCGCACAACGGATGCCGTCCCCGAAAGAAGCGACGCATCTAGCAGTATTCATGGGACCGCGGGGAAGACGTCACTGGCGTGTGGGGTCCCACCAGCGAGAGGACGTAAACCCGCTTCCGACTCGGTGCTCGGCGCCGAGCGGCAATTTGGAGGGTAAATGGCTAGACATACCGAATCTGTGTGTAAACTGTGCCGCCGCGAGGGCATGAAGCTGTTTCTCAAGGGAGAGCGCTGCATGTCGCCCAAGTGCGCGATGGAGCGCCGCGCCTACGCCCCTGGCGCTCATGGCCGCACCGCCAATTTCAGGCGACAGGTCTCTGACTATGGACAGCAGCTCCGCGAGAAGCAGCGTCTGCGCCGCATCTATGGCGTGCTCGAAAAGCAGTTCCGGCGCTATTACGGGATGGCGCTGAGCTCGCGCGGGCAGACGGGCGCCAACCTGCTCACGATCCTCGAGCGCAGACTCGATAATGTGGTCTATCGGCTGGGCTTTGGAGATTCGCGCGCCCAGGCGCGCCAGCTGGTGACCCATGGGCACATCAGTGTCAACGGCAAACGTCGCGACATCGCATCTTCACTGGTCGAAGCGGGCGATGTGATCAGCATTAACGAGCGTAGCCGCAACAACGGCCACTTTCAGGGGCTGACCGAAGTGTTGGAGCACCAGAACGTGCCGGTGTGGCTTGTTCTGAACCCATCTGCCATGAGCGGCACCGTCGCATCTCTGCCCACGCGAGATCAGATCGAGGTACCGATCGACGAGCAGTTGATCGTCGAGTTCTACTCGCGCTAGTCTCGATCTGTGGTCGCTGGCCAGAGTGCAGCGGTAGCGGGCTTGC
>JAAYDS010000252.1 GCA_012729155.1 Chloroflexota bacterium
ACCGCGGCCGAGCGGGTGGCCATGCTCGATCTGGCCAGCCTCGGCGACCCTGACCAGGTGTCACCTCTGGCCGTGCAGCAGCGGCATGATGAGGCGTTCGATGTCGAGCAGGTCACCAAGCAGTTCTACGACGACTATGTGGCGGTGTTCCGCCAGCTCGAGGGCGAGCTCCAGGCACAGACGGGCGATCGTGCCTGGGCTCACGACTATGCCCTGCAGTTTCACAACCGGCTCATGTTCCTCTGCTATGTGCAGCGCAAGGGCTGGCTGGGCGACGATCCCGAGTTTCTGACCACGCTCTGGCGGGCCTATCAAGATACGTCGCAACCGGCTGACACCTTTGTCGAGCAATGGCTGCAGGTGCTCTTTTTCGAGGCTTTCAACAATGGCTTTCAGGCTGGCCGCGCCGACCGCGTCCATCTCCCCCGCGAGATCCGCAACGCTCTGCAGACCGCGCCCTGGCTGAACGGCGGCCTGTTCGAGCGCAACGAGCTCGACAGACGGTATCCTTTCAAGGTGACCGATCAGGCCTTTGAGCGCAGCCTCAACCTGTTGAACCGCTACAACTTTACCGTAGCCGAGGACACGCCGCTCGATCAGGAAGTGGCTGTCGATCCCGAGATGCTCGGCCGCGTCTATGAGAGTCTGGTGAACGTCAGCGACACGGTCGATGAACGGGGGCAGGCGGGCATCTATTACACGCCTCGCGTCGAGATCGACCTGATGTGTCGGCTGGCGCTGGTCGACTGGCTCTGCAACCACCTCGGCCGAGACCGGTTTGCCCTGGTTAACGAGCTGGTCTTTAGCCTGGAGCCCGACGAGCAGACACAGGCCGATGAGCACGTCTCGAACGCCAACCTCTGGCCCGATATCCACCGCTTGCTGTGCAGCGTCACCGTGTGCGACCCGGCCTGCGGCTCGGGCTCGTTCTTGGTGGGCGCGCTCAACGTGCTCGACGACCTGCTGGCCCGCGCGCAGAGGCAGGTGGGCGAACTCGAGCGCCCCTATGACCGCAAAAAGCGCATCGTCGAGCGCAGCCTCTACGGTGTCGATGTCAAAGGCTGGGCCGTGCAGGTGGCCGAGCTGCGGCTCTGGCTGCAACTGCTCATCGACACCGAGATCGACGTGAACGAGTTGCGCGTTCAGCCGGTGCTGCCCAACCTCAGCTTCAAGGTGCGGGTGGGCGACAGTCTGGTGCAGCGCATCGGGAACGTCGATATGGCCCACCTCGGCCAGGGCAGGCTGTCGGCGCCCCTCAAGGGGCGCATCACCCGCCTCAAAGCCGCCAAATCCAGGTACTTTTACAACCAGGCCGATGCGGCTCTCAGCAGCCCGGCCAAGCTGCAGCACGAAGAGCTGAACGTCTTTCGCGCCATCCTCGACGAGGAGCTGGCCCGCCTCGACGCCCGCCTGCAAGAGCTGCGCCAGGGCCTGACGCCGCAGGCCACCCTCGACGGCATGGCCCCGGCCGCTGCTGCGCCCGACAAGAGACAGCTCGAGGCTCAGCAGGCCGAGCTCAAAGAGCACCGCGCGCAGGTGGCCGGCGCTCGCGACAGCCTGAGGCAGGCCAAGGACGTGCCCTTTGTGTGGGATATCGCCTTTGTCGAGGTGTTCTCGGGAGAGCGGCAGGGCTTTGACCTGCTGCTGGGCAACCCGCCCTATGTGCGCCAAGAGAGCATCCGCAACCCGCTGCTGGCCCGCGATGAGGGCCTCGATGAGGCCGCCGACAAGGCCGCCGTCGCCGCCTACAAGGCTGCGCTGGCCGATGCGGCCTATGCCCGCTGGCCCAAGACCTTTGGCTATGGCCGCGGCAAGCAGACGCTCAAGCTCGATGGCCGCAGCGACCTCTATATCTACTTTTATCTGGTGGGGCTGAGCCTGCTCAACCCGCAGGGCGCCTTTTGCTTTGTCACCTCGAACGCCTGGCTCGACGTGGGCTATGGCGCTGCGCTGCAGCGCTTTTTGCTGACCCGCGGGCTGGTCAGGCTGGTGCTCGACAACCAGGTCAGGCGCACGTTCAAAGAGGCCGACGTCAACACCGTCATCGCCCTGCTGGGGCCAGCGGTGGATGACCGCCGCGACCGCGTCGCCAGCCTCGACCACCTGGCCCGCTTTGTGATGTTCACCGTGTCCTACGAGCAGGGCCTCTCAGCGGTGCTGTGGCAAGAGGTGTGCGAGGCCCGAGCGCGCCGTGCCATGCCCGAGTATCGCGTGCACCCGCTGACGCAGCGCGACGCGCTGGCGGCCGGCAGCGACCAGGCCAACGTCTATGCCGGCGACAAGTGGGGCGGCAAATAC
>JAAYDS010000253.1 GCA_012729155.1 Chloroflexota bacterium
GGCAGCACTCGTCGGCGCTCAGGCCCATGGGCTTTTCGCAAAAGACGTGCTTGCCGGCCTGCGCGGCGGCCACGCTCAGCGCGGCGTGGGTATCGTGGCGGGTGGTGATGATCACCGCCTCGATGTCGGCGTCGGCCAGCACCTGCGCGGCGTTGTCGGTGGCATAGGCGGCGCCGGCGGCCCCGCGCACGCCCCGCGCAGCCGCCAGGTCCAGGTCGCACACGCCCACCACCTGAAAGGCCCCGCTGGCCAGCAGTAGGGGCAGGTGCGTGTGCCGCAAGAAGCTGCCACAACCGATCAAACCCACGCGGATGGGAGACATATCAGCCCCTTTCGACGCTGCGGGCGGCATCTTGAGCGGCGCCGGCCCGCGCAATGTACTGGCGATAGGTGAGCAGATCGAACTCGGCGATCACCTCGGCGATGGTCAGGTCGTGGTCGTTGGGCGTCAGCACGAACCAGGCCTCGTCGCCGTAGGTCTCGACGCGCAGACGGCTGCCATAGCGCGAGACGATATCGGGCAGCAGGTGGCCCTGCTCATCCCAGTGAAAGACGGTGCGCTCGAGGTCGATGGTGGCGGCGGCCCAGGCCGTAAAGCGGTCGGTGCGCGCCAGCCACTCGCCGGTGTTGCTGATGACGCCCGACTGCAGCGTGCGGATGGCCGGCACAATGGCCACGGTGTAGGTGGCGGCCAGCGCCGTGAGCAGCCGCCCCGCGGCAAAGGCCGAGGGAAACAGGATCAGGTCGGCGCCCTGCGCGGCCAGGCTGGCCCAGCCCTCGGGCCAGTTGGCGTCAAAGCAGATCTGCCCGCCGATGCGCCCCAGCGGCGTGTCGATGGGCGCCTGGTCGAGCGCCCCTGGCGTGATCTGCCAGCCCAGCTCGCCCTCGGTGGGGTGCATCTTGTCATAGTGGCCCAGCTCGGCGCCATCGGGGGCCACCACCACCATGCTGTTATAGAGGCGGCCGTCGCGCTCTTGATAGAGGCAGCCGGCCACGAGGGCATGGTGGCGCTCGGCGAGCTGTTGCAGGTGGTCGAGCGGCTGCGGCTCGGCGGGGCCACGGTCTGGCAGGCCGCCGGTGAGATAGATCTCGGGCAACACCAGCAGGTCTGGCCGCAAGGGTGACACCTGCGCGGCCAGGGCGTCGACGTGGCGGCGATTCTGTTCGGCGGTGAGGGGGTGGCGCTGCTCGAGCGCCATCGACAGAGCAGCCACGGTGATGCTGCGAGCCATGGGCGCCTCCGTTGGCCAGATGGTGCCGCCAGTATAGAGCGCCCGCGGCGCAGGCGCAAGGGTGCGCGGCGTCGCGTTGCCTGCGGGCGTGGGGGCCTAGTCTAGCAGGCGGAACGACTCGGCGATCTCGACAAAGGTGGCCTCATAGTCGGGCCAGGCGTCCTCGACCACGGCCAGGGTCAGCATCCACATAGTGCGCTCTTGCAGATAGGCGTACTGATACTGCAGGGTGTTGGCCGTGGCGGCGGGCATGCGCACGGTAAAGCGCGCTACGTCGAGCCCGTTGATCTCGAGGCCGCAGGTGGCATCGACGAGCTCCAGGCCCATCTCGGCGTAGGCGTCGGGCAGAGACACGCAGAGCGCCTCGCTCCCAAAAGGCAGCGGCAGCGCCTGGCTGAGCACGTTGGCGCTGGCATAGCCCCGACCGGCCAGCTCGCTGTCCATGGCGTAGAACTGGTACATGGCCGCCAGCGTCTCCACGTCGAGCGCGCCCTCGGCCCAGCCGGCCAGCTCGGGGTTCTCTTCAGCCAGGCTGTCGAGAAAGTAGTCAAAGCTCCCTTCGTCCAGCTCGACCGCCTTCCAGCGCGCGGGCAGCGCCAGCGCAAAC
>JAAYDS010000254.1 GCA_012729155.1 Chloroflexota bacterium
CGGGCATCGGCATGCAGTGCCACCGGCTGGCCCATGGCGTGCCCGAGACGACTGATGAGATCGCAACGTCTGCGCCAGGTAAGCGCCTCAGGCGAATCTGAGGCGGGCAGGATGTCAGAGATGCGCAGATGCCCGCCTGGCACGAGAATGCGCCAGAGTTCATCCAGAAAGGTGCGATAGTGCGGCACGGGCACATCGCGTAGCGAGCCGTTGACCACGCAGAGATCAACAGAGCCGTCGGCCAGTGGCAACTGACGTGAGCGGCAATGGACGCGTTCAATGGGCAACTGTGTGGCCAGGTCACCTGCGGCCTCTAGCGCTGGCTGCAAATAGCTCACCAGCACCACCAGACCACCTGCCTGCTGCGCCTCTACGGCCAGCATCTCCAGCAGCTGTCCAGTGCCGAGGCCGATCACAAGGGTGATGCCCGAGAGGTCTACGCCGCTCCAGAGGTCGGCGCCTACCTGTTCGCGTTCGCTCATTCGCCTATTGCCACCAGGATTGACTGACTGTGACATCGATGGTAGGTGCTGCGCTGGACAGTGTCAAATGGCGACCTGGTCGCGGCGACAAGTCGCTTTGACGTGGGGTGGCTTTGGGGCTAGCATTCAGGCACCGTGCGTACGCACCCAGACTAGACGGGAGGATGACATGGCGATCTTGGGCTCGCACCACATCGCGCTCCGGACGAACCGCTTTGCCGAGATGAAGGCCTTTTACACGGAAAAGCTTGGCTTCCCCGTGGTCGGTTCGATCGAGGGCTCTGATATCTGCTTTATCGACATCGGCGGCACCACCATCGAGCTGCTGCCCACCGAAGAGGGTGCCAACGCCAAGCCGATGTGCGGCTTTGTGCATCTCGCCTTTGAGACCGATGACACCGACGCCACCTATGCCGAGCTAACCGCCAAGGGCGTCACGTTCCATGTGTTGCCACGTGATGCCGGCGACATTCGTCTGGCGTTCTTCAAGGACCCAGACGGCAATGAACTCGAGATCTTTCACAGCCCGACACTTACCTGGCGCTAGACATCCACGCATCCTGGAGATCACAGAGGCCGGCTCGATCGAGCCGGCCTCTCGCTGCTGGAGCGTCAGCGCTGTGGCCAGATGCGATCCAATGAGTCGGCCGTCGCCTTGACGGCGCCATCAGGGGGCAGCTGACGCACCCAATCTGAGAAGGGTTCGACGACGACAGGGCCGTCATAGCCCATGTCCACCAGCGCCCCCATAAAGGTCGCCATGTCGATGACGCCAGTCTCGCCAGGCATGCGCCGCACCAGGTCGAGTTGCTCCTCAACGGCCACGCCGGCCGGGGCATCGTTGACGTGCACCAACACCACATCGGCGTTGGTCAGGGCGCGCAGCTCGCTGGCGTTGCCGCCCGAGGTATACCAGTGGTAGGCATCCAAGAGGAGCCCGAGGTTAGAGCCGCCGATGGCATCGATTAGCTCGAACAGCCCTGTCTGGTTGTGGACAAAGGGGTATCTGGCTTTGGCGCGGGCCGTGGCGGGGCCCACATACTCGAGCCCGAGACGTACACCGGCCGCCGCCAACACGCTGGCGACGGCGCCGAGACGATCGCGGTGCAGCGCTAGGTTCTCAGCGTAAGGCAGGGTGTCACTGCCTGGCAGCAGCCAGGTGTTGACGCGCTCGCAGCCAACAGCCTTGAGCATGTCGGCAAAGGTCTGCAATCCCTGCATATCGCGCTCAAAGGCCTCATCTGTCGTGCGGAAATCGACCGGTAGGCCAGCGTCAGAAGCGACGAGACCAGCATTGCGCAAGAGGCTGCGCGTGCTCTCGATGCCATAGGCTTCGATATCGGCACGGCTGATAGACACACCCGCAAAGCCGTGAGCACTCGCCAGAGCAACCGCTTCAGCGAGACTTGCCTTGACGCCGATGGGACCTACTGCCAGCGATCTGTACATGTCACTTCCTCGTTGATGGGTGGGGGCATGGCCTAGCCAAAGTAGGCATCAAAGTTTTCGCAACGCTGTCCGGTGGTCTTGCGGGCCCAGTACACATTGGTTCGAAACAGGCTCTCGAATGTGCCTGCATCGGACCAAAAGCCATCGAGAAGCGCCCACTGCAACGCACCACGCGACACATAGGCGTTGTTCACATCGGTGATCTCGAGTTCGCCACGCCCTGAAGGCTTGATGGTACGGATAATGTCGAAAACGGTGTGGTCGTAGAGGTAGAGTCCCGTGACTGCATAGGGGCTCTTGGGCTGGGCGGGCTTTTCCTCGATGGCGACGATGCGGGTGGCGTCATCAGGCGCAAACACCGGCACGCCAAAACGCTCGGGGTCGGGCACCTGCCGCAGAAAGACCATGGCGCCGCGCTCAAAGCGCGCCACAGCCGAGCCGATCGAGGCGTCGGTGGTGTTATCGCCCAGAATCACGGCGATGTTATCGCCATCAGCAAAGTCTTCGCAGAGGCGGAGAGCGTCTGCAATGCCACCCTCAGATTCTTGAAAGGCGTATTCGAGGTGCGTGATGCCCAACTCTTTGCCGTTGCGCAAGACCCGCATGAAATCGCCGGCGTGGGGTCCTCCCGTCACGATCAGAACCTCGGTGACGCCTGCATCAACGAGCGTGGCAATGGGATAAAAGACCATCGGCTTGTCATAGACCGGCAAGAGATGCTTGTTGGTAGCATAGGTCAACGGATACAGGCGAGACCCCAAACCGCCAGCCAGAATGATCCCCTTCATTGTAGGTTACCCCCTGTCGTCAGAACGTCGAACGCCCGGATTCACCAGGCTGTATAGCCACCATCGACCAACAGCAGATGCCCATTGACCAGCGCGGCCGCGTCCGAAACCAGGTAGTGCACCGCCCCCAGCACATCATCGGTGGTGCCAAAGCGCCCGGCGGGAATGTGAGGCAGGTTTTCGTCGACAAAGACCGGGTCGCTAAACATGCTGGTGGTGAGAGGCGTCGACACGAACGTAGGCCCAACGGCGTTGAAGGTTAGCCCATAGGGGGCCAACTCGACGGCAAAAGCCTTGCACATGTGCGCCAGGGCGGCCTTGGTGATAGCGTAGATCGAACGATCATGCATGGCCACAGCGGCGAGCTGAGAAGCGATATGCACGATACGGCCACGACGGCGCGGCTGCATCACCCTGGCAGCGGCCTGGGTCATAAAGAAGGCCCCCTTGAGGTTCACCGCCAGCATGCGATCCCAATCTTGCTCGGTGTAGTCGAGCACTGGCTTGCGGATGTTCATCCCCGCCGTATTGACAAGCCAGTCGATTCTGCCAAAGCGCTCGATGGCCTGCGAGACCATCGTCTCGATGGACACAAGCGATGTGACATCCAGATCGAGCGTCGCGGCCTGTCGACCCATGGCGACGATGTCGTGAGCGACCTCTTCAGCCTGCACCCGTTGCGACGGCAGGTCTGCGATGAGCAGATCGGCGCCCGCAGACGCGAGCCCCTTGCTGAGCGTCTGGCCGATACCGCCAGCGCCGCCGATGATCACGCCTGTCATGCCAGCAAGATCAAAAGAGGCCATCGTTCTGGCGCCTCCTCATGGTGCGTACATGTGACTGCGTGCATCATAGGCCGCCGGCGGAATACTGTCCAACGCGACTTGACCGGCAGCGATGGTCGTGTTACCATCTAGC
>JAAYDS010000255.1 GCA_012729155.1 Chloroflexota bacterium
CTCAGCGGCGGCACCTTTACCGTCACCAACCTGGGCATGTACGGTATCGACAGCTTTACGCCAATCATCAACCTGCCCGAGACGGGCATTCTGGGTGTTGGGCGCATCAAGCCCGAACCAGCCGTGGTGGACGGCCAGGTGGCGGTGCGTCAGACGATGTGGCTCAGCCTGACCTTTGACCATCGGCTCGTCGATGGCGCCCCAGCAGCCCGCTTCTTGCAGGCGGTCGTGCGCTACATCGAAGAGCCCTACCTGTTGCTGGCCTGACGCATAGTCTATCCTCACGAGGCGGCCTGTAGGCCGCCTCGTGACGTTTGACAGCAAAACGCCGGTAGGACTAGATAACACCGAGTGCGATCAGAGAGGAGAAACACCATGGCTCAGCTATACGGTCGAGAGTGGACCCGTGACGAGTTGATGCGACGAGCAGGCCTTGTTACCCAGTTGGGCAGCGTGCGCGAGGTAGAACTGCGCGACGGCGTGGGGCGCGGCGTGCGCTGCGCCGAGTTCGAGACCGGCAGCGGCCTGGCGTTCACCGTGCTGCTCGATCGCGGCATGGACATCGGCGCCTGCAAGTTTCGTGGCGCCGCGCTGGCCTGGGAGGCATCTCCTGGCCCGGCACATCCCGCTTACTATGAAAAGGATGGCCTCAGCTGGCTGCGCACCTTTCATGGGGGGCTGGTGTGCACTTGTGGGCTGACCACCGCCGGCGCGCCCAGCATCGACGACGGCGAATCGCTGGGTCTGCATGGCCGCATTTCACATATACCAGCCGCCAACGCCTGGGTCGATGGTGGCTGGCGCGAGGATGCTTACGAGATGTGGGCGCGCGGCCGCATGCGCGAAGCAGTGGTCTTTGGCGAAAACCTCACGCTCACCCGCCGCGTGTGGACGCACCTGGGCAGCTCGACCATCCATCTGCGCGACACGGTGGCCAACGAGGGGCATCAGACCACGCCACACATGATGCTTTACCACTGCAATTTCGGCTTTCCACTGCTTGACGAGGGCACCGAGCTGCTGGCCCCTTCGTACGCGGTCAGGCCACGAGACGCCGTGGCCGCCCAGGGATTCGGGGTGCACAGCACCTACGAGGCGCCGATCGAGGGCTATGCCGAACAGTGCTTTTACCATGATGCGATTGCCAGCGACGATGGCTATGCCACAGCGTTGCTGGTCAACCGCGCCTTTCAGAGTGGGCAGGGGCTGGGCATCTCATTGCGCTATCGCAAAGCCGAGCTGCCTTGCTTTACCCAATGGAAGATGGTCTGTGCGGGAACCTATGTCACCGGCCTCGAGCCCGCCAACTGCTGGGTCGAAGGGCGCGACAAAGACCGGGCGAACGGTGTTCTGCAGTTCCTGGAGCCGGGCGAGACGCGCGAGTATAGCCTCGAGATCAGCGTGCTCGACGGGCAAACGGCCATCGATGCCGCTATATCGGCGTTGCCCAAGGCCTAGCGCTGTGAAGGTGCCCCTGGGCGCGCCCTATGGCCACTCGGCCTTTGTAGATCAGCATGCGGCGCTCGCGCAAGCGGTGCAGGCTTTGTGCGAACGCCCACCGTGGTGCATCACTGGTGTATCTGCGCTGCTCCATGATGAGGTGGGGCTCTGGTTGGAGCTCACCAAACCCAAGCACTGGCGCACCCGCCCAGATGGCGTGGTCGAAATCGGCTTGGGCGCCATTGGGGGCGGCATCGAGAACGACGAGAACCTACTCGCGTGTCTCGAGCGCGAGTGCCTTGAGGAGATCGGGCAGGTGGCCACGCCCTATTCTGCCAAAGACACAGTGATCGTCTATGAAGAGCGCATCGTGCGGCGGGTGCGAGCGGCGGCGAGCAACGCCCCTGCGCCAGCGCTACTGACGGTGAGCGCCAACCTGCACGGTCAGACGTGGCTGCCTGAATGCCCCACCCTCGCCATCGTGACCTATTGGGCGCGCATCAAACGCCCACCTGAACGACGCGACCTTTTCGGTCTGGTGCGCGTGCCATGGGCGCAGATAGAGCTGCTGCTAATCCAGACAGCCTTGCCGTGGGATGCCCTGCAACGCTATGCTGACACCCTGCTGGTGCCCCTGCGAGAGGTGCCCCAAAGGGCGGCCATTCGGCCAGTGTGGACGATCCGCTCGCTGCAACTGGCGCTGCAGCGAGCGGCAATCGAGCTTGGCAGGGCCTAGATGATGCCGAGCTGCTTGCCTACACGGCCAAACGTGTCGAGCACACGATCGAGCTGCTCGTCGGTGTGCGTGGCCATGTAGCTCGTGCGCAGCAACGAGGCCTCAGGGGGCACTGCGGGCGGCACGATGGGATTGACATAGATGCCCGCCTCAAATAGGGCCTTCCAGAAGTAGAACGTCTTCTGGTCATCACGGATATAGATCGGGATGATCGGCGTCTGGCTGTCGCCAAACTCGAACCCGAGATCCCGATAGCCCTGGCGCATGCGCTCGCCGATCTGCATGACACGCTCGGTACGCTCGGGCTCTTCTTTGATGATCTCCAGAGCGGCACGCACTGCCGCCACCTGCGCCGGCGGCATGCTGGCCGAAAAGATCAATGACCGTGCGTTATGACGCACATAGTCGATCACGTCCGCATCACCCACCACCACGCCGCCGATCGACGCAAAAGCCTTGCTGAAGGTGCCCATCACCAGATCAACCTGGTCGGTAAGGCCAAAGTGCGCCGCAGTGCCGCGGCCGCCAGCCAGTACGCCCATCGAGTGAGCATCGTCGACCATCAGCCGTGCGCCATAGCGGCTGCACAACGCCGCAATCTCGGGGAGCGGAGCGATGTCACCGCCCATGCTAAAGACGCCATCCACCACCACCAGGGTGGCGCGTCGCTCGCAAGACTGCAGCACGCTCTCGAGGTGAGCCATGTCGTTATGGCGGAAGCGCCGCATCTCACCAAAGCCAAGGCGACAGCCGTCGATGATGCTGGCATGATCATCACGATCAGTGATCACCACGTCGCCGCGCCCGATCAGGGCCGAAATTGTGCCCAGATTCACCTGCATACCAGTTGAGAACACGATGCCGGCCTCTTTGCCCACAAAGTCGGCCAGCTCTTGCTCGAGCTCATTGTGCCAGGCCAGGTTGCCGTTCAAGAAGCGCGAACCTGTGCAGCTGGTGCCAAAGCGGCGCACCGCATCGATGGCGGCCTCGCGCACCCTGGGATGGGTGGTTAGCCCGAGGTAGTTGTTCGAGCCGATCATGATCATGTGTTGACCATTGACCACGACCTCGGTGCCTTCGGTATCTTGCAGGGGAATAAAGTAGGGATAATAGCCTGAGGCGCGTGCCTCTGCCGCGCGGCTGAATGTGCGGCACTTTTCAAACAAATCCATGCTCTCCTCCAGATCGCCGCCAAACGCGGCGTCACCCTGCGATGCTGATGAATTGTCGCGATTGTAGGCCACATAGGTGGGGTTGTCCAGAAGGGCGGCAGCGCCAGGCCTTTTGCCCTTATGCAAAGTGATGGTACAATAGCGCGCGCGTCCGGTAGCCGGAGCCTAAGAGGAGAGTGGGGGCATGCGTGAGCAGATCGAGGCGTTCCTGGCCTCGTTGCGCGACGAAAAAGGGTACTCGAACAACACCGTCGTCGCCTACCGCAACGACCTGGGGCAGTTTGCTGATTTCTTGTCGAATGGTGCGGGCGTTGCAGCATGGGTACAGGTTGGGAATGGTCAACTTGATCACTATGTCGAAAGTCTGCGTACAGACCATCATTACGCCTCTGCGACTGTGGCTCGCAAGGTCGCAGCTGCCAAGTCGTTCTTTCGCTTCCTGGTGAACCAGGGCGTCATCGAGCAGGATCCCAGTGCCAATCTGAACTCGCCCAAAGTGCGCAAATACCTGCCCACATCGATCAGCGAGAGCGAGGTAGAACGGCTGCTGCAGGCGCCGACGAGCAACAAGTCGATGCATGGTCTGCGAGACCGTGCCCTGCTCGAGCTCCTCTATGCCACCGGGATGCGCGTCAGTGAGGTCGTAGCGCTCGACGTCTGCGATATCGATCTAGATGCTGGCGATGTCCATTGCGCCACTCATGGCGCCAGACACCGCGAGCGCATGATCCCGATCTACAAACGTGCTCAAGACGCGCTGCAGCGTTATGTGGCCAAGGGGCGTACACTACTGCTCAAAGACGACAACGAGCAGGCGTTGTTCTTGAACCATCGTGGGCACCGCCTCACCCGCCAGGGCCTCTGGTTGATTATCAAGCGCTATGTCGAAGAGGCGGGCATCTCGGCGCCCGTCACTCCGCACACCTTGCGCCACTCGTTCGCCACGCACCTGTTACACGGCGGTGCTGATGTGCGCGAGGTGCAGGGCCTTTTGGGCCATGCCAATGTCTCGACGACGCAGGTCTATACACACCTCAACCAAGAGCAGTTGCGCGAGGTGTACGATGATGCCCATCCGATGGCCGAGTAGGGCGCCAGCCCTCGGCGAGTCATCTGGCCCGCGGCCAAGTCGCAGATCGTGAGGTGGTCGATGTCGGATCGCACCCTCTGGGAACAGGCCCAAGAGGCCGCAGCCGTCGTGCGCAGCCGCTGCGCCGTGATCCCGCGCATCGGCATAGTGCTGGGCTCCGGCCTTGGCCCCCTGGCCGAGCGCATCAGTGAGCCGATTATCATCCCCTATGACCAGTTGCCGCACATGCCCCTGTCCACCGTCGCTGGACACTCGGGGCGGTTGCTTGCGGGGCGCCTGGCCGGCCAAGACGTGTTGATGATGCAGGGGCGTGTGCACTATTACGAGGGTTATTCGCCCCAACAGATCACGCTGCCCATTCGCATGATGCAGCAGCTGGGCGTGCGCGTGGTTATCATCACCAACAGCGCTGGGGGCATCAATAAAGCGTTTCACACGGGCGATCTCATGCTGATCACCGATCACATCAATTTCGTGGGCCTGGCGGGAGCACATCCGCTACGTGGCCCCAACGACGATCGCCTGGGCGAGCGCTTTCCAGACATGTCGCGCGCATATGACGTCGAGCTGCTGGAACTCGCGCGGCGCGTGGGACGTCAACAGGGCATTCGTTTCCGCGAGGGTGTGTATGCCATCGTCTCGGGCCCCAGTTTCGAGACGCCCGCCGAGATCCGCATGCTGCGCGCTCTGGGCGCAGATGCCGTGGGCATGTCGACCGTGCCAGAGGTGGTGGTAGCGCGCCACGGCGGTATACGCGTTCTGGGCATCTCGTTGATCAGCAACGAGACGGTGGATAGCTTTGAGGCTGCGGCCCAGCCCAGCCACGCCGAGGTGCTTGAAGCGGGTCAGGCCAGCCTGCCCCGCCTGGAGAGTCTGATCGAGGGTGTTCTGCAGCAGCTCATTCTGAACTGAGGCCAGCGAGGGTGCTAAACGTCCTGACCTTTATGGTAGATGTCGTCCAACAGTACATCTATTGGGTGTATATCATCTGTGGCGCCGTCATTCTATGGAATGTACGGCGCTATCTGTTGGCACGCAACGATCGCAAGAATACGATCTTTCCCGTCGAACGCGAGGTAGCTGCGCACCGCGAGGGACAGGCCATGTCGGTGATCGGTGCCATGCTGGCCGTGTGTGTTGTAGCGCTGGCATTGCGCCACTTTGTGTTACCCACGGTGGATGTCACCGAACTGGTGCAACCCACGCCCACGGTCACCCTGGCGGTGCCTACGTTATCACCTACGCCGACGCTCGAGGCCACTGCAGCGCCGACGGCCACCCCGCGCTCTACGCCAACGCGCCAGCCCTCGCCAGCGATAGAAGCGCCTACCGCAGCCGTCACCAACACACCGCCGCCACCTGCGCCAAGCTGCCCCAACCCAAACATCTGCATTGCCTCACCGCGCAGTGGCACCACGCTCTCGGGCAATGTGTCTATCACCGGTACGGCCAACCATGCCCAGTTCCAGTTCTACAAGATCGAACTCGGTGTAGGCGACAATCCGTCTTCGTGGAGCTCCATCGGCGAGGTAGTGCGCCGCACCGTCGACGGCGGCACTCTGGGCGTGTTCAACAGTCAGGCAGTGCCCAACGGCACCTACACGCTGCGTCTGGTGGTGGTCGACATCACAGGCAACTTTCCACCACCATATGAGGTGGTGATCAATGTGCAGAACTAGGTATTGGCTGCTGCCCTGCCTGCTACTCGTTCTTCTGACAGCGTGCACGCCCGCCAGCGATGACCCATCGTGGGCTGAGACCAAGGTCCCCACTACAGAGCAGACCGCAACGCTAGCCCAGCCGGCCACGGCAACGCCGGCCCCCATACCCACTACCCAGCCCAGCCCAACGCCAGAGCCAACGTCGGCGCCACCGCCTGAGATAGTGGCCAGTTATCCGCTCGCTGGCGACAGCGCCATGGTCGCAGCACGGCCCATTGTACTGGTGTTCGACCAGGCCATGGACAAGGCGGCCATTTCCGAGGCGCTGAGCCTCTGGCCCGACACGACCGTCGAACAGAGGTGGCCATCGCCCGAGCGGCTCGAGCTCTGGCCCGCCGAGCCCTGGCAGGCAGAGACCGAGTACAAGCTTGCGCTTGACGAGAGCGCGACCTCGGCCGGGGGCGCCGCCCTGTCAGAACCCTATGAACTGACTTTTCGGTCGGGGGGCCGCGGTGTGCCGGTGCCTGTGCTGATGTATCACCATTTTGCCGACCTGCCGCCAGACGCCACGCAGGGTCAGCTTGATTGGACTGTATCGCCTCAGGCGCTCGCAGAACAGCTCGCCTATCTGCAGCTACATGGCTGGCACGCCATCGCACCCAGCGATCTGGCCCTTTACCTGGCCGAGGGTACGCCCCTGCCGCAAGGTTCATTGGTGATCACTA
Organism: Chloroflexota bacterium; assembly: GCA_012729155.1. Lineage (GTDB taxonomy): Bacteria > Chloroflexota > Anaerolineae > UBA1429 > UBA1429 > JAAYDS01. The sequence continues at coordinate 6,825 of JAAYDS010000255.1, forward strand.
TCGATGACGGCTACAAAGAGGTGCTAGACGTGGCGCCACTTTTTGTAGAGAGCGGTTTGATGCCGGTGTTGTTCATCGTAACAGATTATGTCGAGTATAATGCCTATCTCAACTGGGATGAGTTGGCATCTCTTGCCTCGCAGGGCTTTATCATCGGATCGCACAGCATCGACCACCGCGACCCGCGCGAGGCGGATGATGCCGAACTGCAGCGACAGCTCGTCGACTCCAGAGCGCTGTTGGAGCAGCAGCTGGGCGTTCAGGTGGACGCTTTCTGCTACCCCTACGGCGGGGTGAACAAACGCGTCAAAGAGGCCGTGGCTGCCAGTGGCTATCGCACTGGCTTTTCGCTAAACCCCACCATCCATCAGGCGCCGGATGACCCTCTGTTTCTGGGGCGCAGCCGGGTAGACTATGGCATGTCGTTGGATGACTTTGCCGCGCTGCTGCCCAGGTGAGCGCTATGCAAAGGCATAAAAGGGGGCGCCCTGGCGCCCCCTTTTGCATGGTGATCAAAGCGCCTGATATGCGAACACCTAGTTGGGCACGGCCAGAGGCCGTTTGAGGGCCAGCAGTGCCGCCTCGCCCAAAGCCTCGCCCAGCGCGGGGTGCGGCTGGATAGTGTGCGCCCACTCATCGAGTGTCAGCTCAAGCTGCAGGCCTAGCGCCCCCTGCAGCACCAGATCGCTTGCGTGGGGCCCAACAACGTGCACGCCCAGCACGGCGCCATGCTGCGGCTCTGCCACCACCTTGACGAACCCATCGGTAGCGCCCATGGCCAACGCTTTACCATTGTTGGCCAGAGCGAACACCCCCGTCAGCACCTCGCCAAAGCGCTCACGCGCCTGCTCTTCGGTGAGGCCAACACTGGCCGCCTCGGGCAGGCCATAGATGCAGCTCGGCACAGCGGCATAGTCTATGCGGGCGGGCAGGCCCATAGCGTCCTCGACGGCTACGATGCCCTGATGCGCGGCTACGTGCGCCAGCATCGGCCCTTCGGCGGCAACATCGCC